>JAHKLW010000069.1 GCA_020854815.1 Methanofastidiosum sp.
GAGGAGTTACTGACCTGAACACATCTTCGGGCAACTTTACTTATAATCCAACATCCAACTACTTTGGTGGCGACTCATTTACCTTCAAGGTTAACGATGGTGCTGTAGATTCAAATGTCTCAACAGTATCTATCACAGTCAATGCTGAAAACGATGCCCCAACAGCAAGCAATGATGCATACTCAACATATGATAATACCCCGCTTGTAGTAGTGGCACCAGGGATTCTCGGAAATGATTTCGATGTTGAAGGAGACATATTGTCTGCCATACTTGTAGATGATGTCGATTACGGTACACTCATACTAAATGCCAATGGTTCATTTACATATACTCCAAATTCTGATTTCCAAGGCCCCGACAGCTTTGCATACAAGGTGAATGACGGCCTTTTAGATTCAAACATAGCAACAGTCACAATAACAGTAGAGAATTTGCCCCCAATAATCAAAAGAGGCGTTACTCTCCCTGAGAATATATTATTCTCTAATATTGAATTAGTTAGATTGGTTATCCATACAGAATCTATATCGATTGATGATATAATAGGCGAAGCTAGCGATATTGCAGAAACTATTGTTGTAGACGGAATTGAAGTCTATGTAATAGAACTATCTGAAGGAAAGAACACAATACGAGCACAAGTCTATAATCCTGGATTTCTTACTCAAATTGATGTAAACATAAGATTTGAAAACTTGCCACAAGGAGTATCAATCGAAATAGATGGACAATCTCAAAAAATCAGAGCGCATAACACTGGAGATTTTATACTTACAATAAATGTTTCCCCCGGAGTTCCTAAAGGGGAATATTTTATTACGGCTATCTCTTCTACTAGAAAGGGCGGTAAAGATAAAGCCATTATAAAAATAATAATCAAATAATCTCTTTTTTTATTTAAAAAATAATATAATAGAAAGTAGTAAATAAAATTAAATGTTTCTCTCTATTCTTCTTACGAGCTCTTCTTTTGGCACGAAACCAATTATTGTGTCAAATACTTTACCCTCTCTAAATATGGCAATTGTTGGAATGCTCCTTATACCATATCTTTGGGCTACTGACATACTTTTGTCAACATCTAACTTACCAATTTTCCACTCTGGATGTTCTCCTGCAACTTCTTCGATAACAGGGGCAATCATTTGGCATGGCCCACACCAACTTGCCCAAAAATCAACAACTACAGGCTTACTAGAATTTAGTACTTCCTGATCAAAATTTGCATCTGTTAGCTCGATTGTATTAATTCCCATTTAATTCACCTAAATCTAAAAGGAGGCTAATTACTTAAAAATCTTTGGTGTGATATTTTTTTTCATATAATAATCAAAGAGACTTAACAGAGTTCTGAAGACCCTCATACCATTTATCAATACTCATGAGAACTTTTTTTCTGATCTCATCGCGTTCTAAAGATTTATACACAAAATACCGCCCTCTTTTTCCTTGAACACAGCATTTAGATTCTCTAAAAATTAACTCTTTATCTACTAAAATCTTCAAAGATTTTTGGATAGTCGTTCTATCTTTTTTTAGAATATTTTGGATTTCCTTAACTCTCATTCCTTCAGGCGGAAGCATCAGTGTTATACTAACTTCAAGGTCTGTTAGATCAAAGGCACATCTTAGAATTTTTTTTATTTCTGTACTACTTTTTATTGTTGGTAATTCTCCCATAGTACCACTAACATACAGAACAACATATTTCTTTTACGACTATATTAGACTCATTTCTTATAAGTTTAATCATGTTTTTTGTTGGATTTACAATTGTGTCAAAGAGAAGGGCAGTTTCATCCAGCTCTCTTATTCTAGGGCGCATGCACCCTAAGGATAATTTTGCATCTGGAAAAGAATTTCTTGCATAAAAAAAGAAATCTTTTATTGATTGAGTGTCATAATCAACACTGTATATTTTCTCAAGTTCATTTTTAATGAGTACTAATAAAGTTAGATTTTTTATTGGATATTCTTTCAATATCCCAACTGCATTATATTCGCCCACGACCTTTCCATAGTCAAGGCCAACACATATGTGAGGGGTAACATTAACGCCTTCTTCTATTAAGAATCTTAGAGTGTTTTCATAATCAGAAACCTTGAAAGGCATCTTAAGTATTTTTTCTATTGTATCGTTACTTCCAACAAAATCAATGGATACAGCATCAATTCCGCTTTTCTTTATTTCTTTTGCATCATATCTTGTCAGAAATCCAGAATGTAGATTAATTATAAGATCAGTATCCTTTTTTATTTTCTTAAGGATTGAATAGTCAATTGGAAGCTTTCCGCTTTCGTCAAGTCCTCCGCTAACAAGGATACCTTTTGTCCCTTTATTATTTAGTTCAATAGCTTTCTGATATAGATCTTCTTGAGTAACATGCATCATGAACTTCAAATATTTACGATTACAATGCATACATGAAAAGTAGCATGTCTCTCCTGTAATTGAAATACTTGGGAATGAGTCTTTAGAAAGATAGCATATGTTTTTACTTTTCATTTATTGCCCTCTCAAATACTTCCTTTAGATCTCCAGCAGTAATTCCATATACTCTAATACCGGAAGAAAAAAAATCTTCAATCAGTTGTAATAATTCAGAGAGACTTTTTTGATTAATCGATTTTTCTAAATTATCTATCTCCTCTTCTGGAAAGACAAAGAAGTCCCCATATATCCTAACATCTGAAAAAATATCGTTTTTATAGTTAAAAGAAACGCCAATTATTTTTCCGCCCTGCCTCTTATGCTCAAAAATATTCATTATTCTTCTACCAATTTCAAAAGGAATTACTAACTTAAATAAATATTGTAGTCAATCAATAAAAAGAAACTGTGTTACTTTTATATATAAGTCTCTCAATATTCAATTGAAGGATAAAATGGCATATCATGATTCTTTAAGACTTAATGATTATTATCTGTGGAAGAAATATCCTACCTATTCTGAGTTCCCATGGGATAGAAAATATATTAATGTTGAATTCTTAGAGTTTGAAAAGAAAAGAATAATTAAAGTAGAAGAGTGGTATAAGGAATTTAGTAGGTCTGAAGATGGAAAGTCTTTAGGAGAAATATCTCTTTATGTTGTCCCAATGTCCATGGATTCATCATGGAACGTCGCCATTGAATCTCAAACCGATTCTAAACCAATAGGACTATCTGCTCTTTATAATACTCCTATTGCAGTTAGTATAGGATTGATACCTCCTGGCAAGGATATTCCAGAAATGTATAGCCTTATCAGTATTATAAAATCAAAGAAATCATATATCTATAATGAGAAGCTGAATAAAAGTGAATCTGTCATTCTAATTGAGGAGTGGGAAGAGCTCCCTTCAGATTCTATTTATTTGGATGTCCCATATGAGAGGAGGATAATTGAAAACCTATTTGCAGAAAACTTGCCTTTAGACAGGGAAATATCAAGGTCATTTCAGGCCCCCATTTTAAGTGCGCCTTACGATGGGAAAGTAGGAGGTATATCTCTATCGTCACTTTCATGGAATTCAAAACTTGCCCACGAGTTACTGAAAATCATCCAACTAATGGTCCCACCTGAATATCGGGACATGGATCCACCAAAAAAAGCAATCAATGGAATAAATTTTGATTCAAATACTATTCAGTACCAACTTGCAGAAAGGCCTAAAGTTGGGCAGAATATCCTCTCTAAGATATATTCTGATAATTATGGAAAACTGCATCAATCGCTAGTTGAACGAACTAATTTCAGGGGGGAGTATTCTCTTTTCTCCTCAATAAAAATTAATCAGGGAACAAGAAGGCAGATGATCCTCGAAACTTTCAGGAATTTTACCCACACTGAAATTACTTTGTCAGACATCGACCAGTTGTTGACAGAAGATGATATGTATCTTAGACCTTTACTTAAAATGATTGATGAGAATTTATGGATTCAGATTGTCCATGCGCATCACAATAATCCTACTGAAGGAAAAAATTATGATAAAGAATATCGGCACATAATAGAATTATTATTTAAAGACTATGATATCCTTTTAGCTGACAAATTCAAACAAGATAACACAAGAGAATTGATAATTCGTTCCATGCTGAATAGAACCAGTTACAATATCAAAAGATTGGCACAGTCATTTGCAAGGGCGGAGGATAAAACGGAAATAACAAATAAATTCCTTAAAGACTCAAGGAGAACTACACTGGATAATTTCGAACAGTTGTTAGGTGAACCCTCGATTAAAAAAGAAATAGATTTAATAAAAGATTATGAATCAAATGAGAGATATAACGTTGTTCAAGCTACTCTGATTAATACTCCAAATCTAACTGTAATTGAAATATTCCGTGAAGTTAAGTCAACTGATTTATTCAAAGATGAATATGACGTGCAGGATTTACTAGATTGGATGCATAAAAAGGGGCATGTAATCAGAGATTCACAAAATCGCTATTCCTTTATTTTCTTTTGAGATTTTGATTGACGAAAAAACGTATTCCCAATAAAAACACTTAAATACTTATTTTCTTAAATCTCAATTCCGGTGAGGCATTGTCAAAGTTGCTACTAAAAAAACTAGAATACTATAATGGAAAAAAATTAGTGATATCAATAGATGGCAGCATCTTTAAAGGGAAGTTACTAGATTTCGATGAAGAGGTACTTTGTCTTAGCGATGTAACAGATATAGGTGGTTCCTCGGGCAAGGAACTAGTTGTAAGTCTTAGCAATGTGGTCTGGATCATATTGGCCGAGGATAATAAATAATGAAAAAAATTATTACACCATAACATTTATAAATCCTATATTATACTGCCAATACAGCAGAACTTGCTTAAAAAAAACGTTACGAATTACAGACGGGAATAAGGTGAAAGCGACTTTATTTCTCAATTCTTGACTAATAGTACAATAATATAATTGTACAATAATAGCATTGTACAATAATAAAATTTGGAGATTTGGGTTATAGGCCTAATACTCTTTATTTAAAGCCGGAGGCTTAAAAATGGGCGGTAGTGGACGTAATAAAAAACCCCGTAGAGGTTCCTTGGGATACAGCCCCAGAAAGAGGGCTTTAAAGATAGTGCCAACTTTGAATAGTTGGCCAGAAGTGGATGATGTTAAGATCTTAGACTTTCCCGGCTATAAGGTAGGGATGTCCCACATTTTAAGGATAGATGATAGAAAGTATACACTTACAAAAGGAAAAGAAATGGTGGTACCTGTAACTTTGGTAGAAACTCCACCAATTTACGTTTGTGGTGTTAGGGCATACAAGAAGACTCCATACGGACTGAAAACTGTCACAGAGTCTTGGGCAGAGGGCCCGAAAGAACTTTCACGATCAAAAACTGTTTCAAAAAATCCTGAAAAAGACCTTGCTAAAATCCAATCTCTTATAGAAGGTGGAAAAGTAGATGATTTAAGAGCTATTGTTTGCACTCAACCAAAGCTCATTAATCTGAAAAAGAAACCAGAGGTCATGGAAAGCGGGATTGGTGGAGCAGATGTTAACGCCAAGTTGGAATACCTAAAGGGTGTTTTTGGAAAAGAACTAAAGGTAAAAGATGTTCTAGACGAAGGAGAATTCGTCGATGTTATTTCAGTTACAAAAGGAAAGGGATTCCAAGGCGTAGTAAAAAGATGGGGAGTAAAAATACAGACCCGGAAATCTAACGATGCAAGAAGACATGTAGGTTCAATCGGTCCGTGGCACCCACCAAAAGTTATGTGGACTGTACCATTTGCAGGGCAGATGGGATTCCACACGAGAACAGAACTTAACAAAAGAATATTCAGAATAACAAATCCAAAAGACCTTGATGTCACTCCAAAAGAAGGATTTAAGAATTATGGATTATTATCATCCGACTATGCTATGCTAAAAGGTAGCGTAGGAGGACCAACAAAGAGAATCTTAAGACTTAGAAAATCTGTAAGGGTACCAGTAAGAAGAACTGGAGGAGTACCAGATATTACTTACCATTACAAAGCTTCTGCAAGGGAGGCATAAACAATGAAATCTAATGTATATTCAATAACTGGAGAGAAGCTGAAAGCAATCGATCTTCCCTCAGTGTTTTCTTATGAGTACAGGCCAGATTTAATTAAGAGGGCAGTTTTGGCTTCAATAACCCATAGGATTCAACCATGGGGTGTAAGTCCAATTGCTGGAAGAATGACATCTGCACATCCAAGAAGGAAGAATCTTGGGATATCTAGAGTGCCTAGGATGAAATCTGGTCCGAGAAGAGCTGCGTTTGCACCTCATGTTGTAGGAGGATTTGTAGCTCATCCACCAAAACCTTGGAAAGTTATTAGTGAAAAGATAAACAATAAAGAAAGAACTGTAGCAATAAAATCGGCCATATCAATAACGGCCAACAAGGAAATGGTGATGTCAAGAGGTCATAGATTCTCAGATAAGGTTGAATTCCCAATAATCGTTGAAAATAAAATTCAAACGGTAAAAAAGACAAAAGATACAAGAGATATATTCAAGAGCCTTGGCGTTTGGGACGATATAATCAGATCAAAAACTAAAACAATAAGGGCTGGAAGAGGAAAGATGAGAGGAAGGAAATATAAGAATAAGATTGGCCCATTAATAGTTATTGGAAAGGACGCAGGTATAATGAAGGCTGCAAGAAATCACCCTGGTGTAGATATAGTAATGGTCGATAAGCTAAGCGCTGAACATCTTGCCCCAGGTACTCATGCGGGAAGACTCACAATATGGACTGAAGATGCAATAAAGTATCTTTCTAAAAATGAGGTGTTCAAGTGAAAAATCCACATGACGTGATTGTCCATCCGCTTATTACAGAAAAGACTGTAGCTACTATGGAGAGAGACAATATACTGACTTTTATTGTTACCATGGGTAGCAATAAACAGGACATATATAATGCCGTTGAAGAACTTTATGAAGTTGAGGTAGAAAAAGTTAGCACAACCGTTTTGCCTACTGGAAAGAAAAAGGCATATGTTAAGCTAAAAGAAGAGTACCCTGCTGACGAAGTCGCAACAAAAATAGGTGTATTTTAAGGTGATATGATTGGGTAAAAGAATTATTTCGCAGAGAAGAGGAAGAGGAACAAATACCTATAGGGTACCCTCACACAGATACAATGGAAAAGTAAAACACAGAAACTACGATAATGTAGAGAGAGATGGAGTAACCCGCGGTGTAGTTAGAGATCTATTCAATGATCCCGCTAGAACATCACCAGTAGCAACTATTCTTTTCGATAATAATGAGGAAAAATTATTTCTTGTGCCAGAAGGAATAAGACTTGGTAGTAACATAGCTACAGGAACAATGGCAGAAGTTGAAATAGGTAACACACTTCCCTTGAGAAATGTTCCAGAAGGAACTTATATTTATAATATAGAATCAAGACCTGGAGACGGAGGCAAATTTGTCAGATCTTCAGGTACTTATGCTACATTGATAGCCCATGATAGCCAAAAAACAGTAATACAGCTTCCTTCAGGTGTAATGAAGTCTTTGAGTTCAAACTGCAGATGTACAATCGGAGTAGTAGCCGGCGGAGGAAGAAAAGAAAAGCCTTTGGTAAAAGCAGGAAAGAAGTTCCATAAACTTAGAAGTAAAGCCACAATATATCCAAAGGTTAGAGGAGTCGCAATGAATCACAACGATCACCCATTTGGTGGTGGTAACCACAAGCACGCAGGTAAGAGTACAACATGCTCAAGAAATGCACCTCCCGGTAGAAAAGTTGGACACATAGCAGCTAGAAGAACTGGTAGGAGGCGTTAAACTTGGCTAAAAAAGAATTTAGTTTCATGGGATATTCTGTTGATCAAATGGAAAAAATGTCTATGGACAAGTTGATTGAACTCTTGCCATCAAGACAGAGAAGGTCCCTTAAGAGAGGGCTTCCTGTAAGACAGAAAAAATTACTTAAGAATATAAGAGAATCCAAAAAAGAAATGGAAGCTGGAAACAAATACACTGTAAAGACACACTGTCGGGATATGATAATACTCCCCGAGATGCTTGGAGTTACTATAGGAATTTATAATGGTAAGGAATTTGTTCCTGTAGAAATAACACCCGAAATGGTAGGCCACTATTTAGGGGAATTTGCACCTTCTAGAAGAAGAATTTCACATGGTGCCCCTGGAGTAGGTTCTACAAAGTCTTCCCAGTATGTTCCATTGAGGTGATCTGATGCCATATTCAAGAACTGATATTGACGAAACAAAAACTGCAAAAGTTTACGGAAAGAATATTAATATATCCCCAAAACATAGTAGGGAAATATGCAATACTATTAAAGGCATGAAGATCGAAAAGGCAAAGGAATTACTGGAGAGTACAATAAAACTAGAAACTCCCATACCTTTCAAGAGATACTACAAAAAAGTCGGTCACAAGAAAGGACTTTCAAAATGGTTTGCTGGAAGATACCCTGCAAAGGCATCAAAAAACTTACTAAAACTTCTTAAGGAAGCCGAATCAAATGCAGAATATAAGGGATTGAACACCACAAAACTAAGAATAATTCATGCATCTGCTTACAGAGGCAGAGTAATACCGGGATTTATGCCAAGAGCTTTTGGAAGAGCTTCACCATATAATCACGAGCTTACTAATGTTGAGATAATTGTGGAGGAGAGATAATGGCTATAGAGAGAAAATTTATTGAAGAAAGCGTTTCCAATTTAACGATTGATGAATTCCTTGGAGACTCATTAAAGAGAGCTGGCTATTCGGGGATGGATATAAAAAGAAATCCTCTTGGGACTAGAGTTACAGTTTTCGTTCAGAAGCCCGGAATTGTTATAGGAAAAAGGGGAAGGGCCATTAAAGATTTGACAGATCAACTTGAAAAACCTCCCTTTAATCTCGAGAATCCTCAGATAGAAGTACAGCAAATTGAAAATCCAGATCTTAATGCAGATGTAATGGCATTTCAACTTGCAAGTGCCATAGAAAGAGGGGAACATTATAGAAGAGCAGCTTACAATTATCTCAGAAGAATAATGAGGTCTGGGGCAAAAGGCGCTGAAATTAAGATTTCAGGAAAACTCAGTGGAGAAAGAGCCCGTTCAATGAGATTTGCAGAAGGTTATCTGAAAAAATGTGGAGATCCGGCGATTGAACATGTTAGAGTTGGGTATTCACCTGCAAAGAAGAAACTTGGTATAATCGGAATTGTAATCAAAATAATGCCTCAAGACGTATCACTACCAGATGAAATAAAGTTTAAGTAATAGGTGTATAATAATGGCAATATATAGGGTAGACGACATAAGGGATCTTTCAGTTGATGAAATTGAAAACAATATAGATGAACTTAAAAGTGAATTATCAAAGGAAAGGTCTTTACTTGCTACAGGCAGCGCGCCAGAAAATCCCGGAAGGATAAGGGAGCTTAGAAGAACTATAGCAAGATTAAAAACAATAAAGGCTGAAAAGGAGAAGCAAAATGAGTGAGATTTGTGCAGTTTGTGGACTTCCCAAAGATCTTTGCGTCTGCGAAGAAATCGCTAGGGAAGAACAACAAATACGCATTTTCACTGAAAGAAGAAGATTTGGAAAACTTATGACGGTCGTGGAAGGAATTGATTCATCAAATATCGATATCAAGGATTTGTGCACGACTCTCAAGACAAAATGTGCATGCGGTGGAACCTCAAAAGATGGAAAAATTGAACTTCAAGGAGATCACAAGAAGAAGATGAAAAAAATATTAACTGATCTTGGCTTTAGTAAAGATATGATCGTAGTTTCATGAATCACACAATACTCCTAGGAAAACAAGTCGAGGTAATCCAAAGCTCAAATAGGTATGAAGTTGGAATTAAAGGATTGATCATTGAGGATACAAAAAATACTATAAAATTAAGGACAGAAAATGGGATAAGAATCTTAATAAAAAATAATGTAATCCTGATGATTAACGGTAAAAAAATTGATGGTAATCTACTCATAGGGAAGGAAGAAGAAAGAATCAAGAGGATGTGATGTGATGATAGGCATCGATGTAAAAGAACCTAAAAAAAGTTGTAATAATGAAAAATGTCCATTTCACGGAACTTTACCTGTCAGAGGCAAATTAATGGAAGGGAAAATTGTAAGCGATAAGATGAATAAAACAGTTGTCGTTAAAAAAGAGTATATGACAAAACTTGACAAATTTGAGCGATTTGAAAAGAGAAGTACAAAAGTTTCAGCACATATTCCCGACTGTATTAGTGCTAAAACAGGCGATAATGTGAAAATAATGGAATGCAGACCATTAAGCAAGACAAAAATGTTTGTCGTAGTTGAGGTGATCTGATGGCAAAGGGTGCAGGAGCAACTCGTGGAAGGTCAACTGTAAGACCAGGCAGATTTCACACAACTAAAACGAGATTAGTTTGTGCGGATAATACAGGCGCAAAAGAACTTGAAATTGTTTCAGTAATAAATTACAAAGGTACCTCTAGAAGATATCCAAAAGCGGGCGTTGGTGATATGGTCATGGTATCCGTTAAAAAGGGTAGGCCTGATGTCAAAAAGAAGGTATTGCCTGCTGTTATAGTAAGACAGAGAAAGGAATACAGAAGAATAGACGGTACACGAATAAAATTTGAGGATAATGCAGCCGTTATCACTGGTGAAGACGGTGTTCCAAAAGGCTCCGAAGTTAGGGGCCCAGTTGCAAAAGAAGCAGTTGAAAAATGGGTTAGAATTGCTAATGTTTCAAGTATTATAGTATAGAGGGGGATAAGAATGATTAAAAAATACTCAGGAAAACCATCAAAACAGAGGAAAAGGCACTTTAATGCGCCACTCCACAAAAAGCACAATTTAATGTCTTCTCATATAGCCGTAAGCCTTAGAAGTAAGATAAATGCAAGAGCAATTCCATTAAGAAAAGGTGACAAGGTGAGAGTAATGAGGGGAGATTTCAAAGATCACGAAGGTGAAATAACAAAGGTAGATCTAAAAGCAATTAAGGTATATGTCGATGGCGCAGTTGTAGAGAAGGCTGATGGAACAAAAATTGAGTATCCTATACACCCTTCAAATTTAGAAATTATTGATATTGATAGAAAAGATGAGATGAGAGAAAAATCTATTGAGAGAAAAGGAGAATAAGGTGGTAAAGTGGGGAGAAAAGGACAGAGAAGATCATTAAAAAGATTATTTGCTCCAAAAAATTGGAGAATAGAGCGAAAAGTTAAAGAATGGACCGTAAAACCTATTCCAGGCCCCCATTCTAAAGAGGTATCAATTCCGATTACAATCTTACTTAGGGATTATCTTGGGCACGCCACAAACAGGAAAGAGGTAAACTTTATCCTAAACAATGGGGATGTTCTTGTAAATGGAAGGCCAATTAAAGATTCAAGTTTCCCCGTAGGAATTATGGACGTTTTAGAAATCCCTAAAACAAAGGAATATTTTAGGATATTATTTGATAAGAAAGGGTCTGTAAATCTTCTTAAGATAGACGAGTCTGAAAAAAATACTAAGCTCTTTAAATTAATCAACAAGACAATGGTTAAAGGAAACAAAGTTCAATTAAACCTTCATGATGGAACAAACGTATTATCCGAAAAAGGCTATGCAACATCTTCAACATTGGTAATGAATGTACCAGATATGAAGATTGTAGATTCACTAGAATTTAAAGAGGGTTATATAGGGCTGGTCATTAAAGGTAAAAACGTATCAAAAATAGGTAAAATTTCAAAGATAACTCCATTTGGTATATATAAAGACGCAGTGTTGTTAGAATCCGGGAATGATACCTTCCAGACATTGAAGGATTATGTGCTTGTCGTTGGAAAAGATTCTCCTATAATTAAACTTGAGTGAGGCTGACAAAAATGGAAGAGATACTAAAAAATTGGGAAAATCCTATGAGAAAGCCATATCTATCAAAAGTAACGGTCAATATTGGTGTAGGGGAGTCAGGAGAAAAACTAGAAAAAGCTAGAGCACTTCTTGAATTTCTCACCGGGCAGGCGCCTATAAAAAATAATGCAAGGCAAACCAATAAAGATTTTGCAATTAGAAAAGACGAACCTATTGCTGTTTCGGTTACTCTTAGAAAGGAAACAGCTATGAAATTCCTTATGAGAACTTTTGAGGCAGTGGAGTTTAATTTAAAGGAAAGAAGTTTTGACAATCACGGTAATTTCTCTTTTGGTGTAAAAGAACACATAGATCTTCCTGATGTTCAATACGACCCAGAAGTCGGAATATTTGGAATGGACGTTTGTGTTAATCTTCAAAAGAGAGGATTTAAAGTTAAAGAGAGAAGAATTAAAAAGAGCCACATACCCAGAAAGCATCAGTTGACTAAAGAAGAAGGGATACTGTTCGCTAAACAGGAGTTTGGGGTGAACATTATATGAATAAAAAGTTTGGAGTAGGCTCAAGAACATGCAGGCGCTGTGGTACCCACCGTGCAGTCATTCGTAGATATAATCTCATGGTTTGCAGGCGCTGCTTTAGAGAAGTTGCCAGAAAAATTGGCTTCAAAAAATATCATTAGGTGATTAAAGATGAGAATAGATCCTTTGGCCGATGCACTTTCAAATATTTATAATTATGAAAATGCGAGAAAGCCCGATTGTGTTATCCCGGCATCAAAACTTATGGGTAATATCTTGAGAATTATGCAGAAATGGGAATACATAGGAGCATTTGAATTTATAGATGATGGTAAAAACGGCCTTTTTAAAGTAGAATTAATGGGGGCTATAAACAAGTGTGGGGTTATAAAGCCAAGAACACCCGCAAAGAACAATGAACTTGAAGAGTGGGAAATGAGATACCTCCCAGCGAAGGAGTTTGGAATATTAATAATGTCAACTCCAAATGGGGTAATGTCTCACAAAAAAGCCAGAGAACAAAATATTGGAGGCATTCTTTTAGCTTATGTTTATTAGGTGATGTTTATGGTGCAACACGTTGAATGGTTTATCGATATCCCAGAATCTGTAAAAGTTACAATTGAAGGGGCAAGAGTTAGCGTAGAGGGGCCAAAAGGTAAGTTGGAGAGAGATTTTCACTTAAAGAACCTTAAGATGGAAAAGATCGAAGACGATAAGATGGTTAGAGTATCAATGCCTCACGCATACAAAAAAGAAAAAGCTATGATAGGTACCATCAGTTCACACCTAAAAAATATGATTAAAGGTGTTTCAGAAGGATTCGAGTATAAAATGAAAGTTATATACGCGCACTTTCCAATGAATGTTAAATTAGATGGCAAGCAACTTGTAATTTCAAATTTCCTCGGTGAAAAGAGCCCAAGAAAAGCAAATATTTTTGGTAATGTAGCCGTAAAAGTTTCAGGCGAATTTGTTACTATAAATGGAATTAACTTAGAAGAAGTTGGTCAAACTGCAGCAAATATAGAGCTTGCTACTAGGGTTAGAAAGAGAGACCCAAGAGTATTCCAGGATGGTATTTATTTATTTGAAAGGGATGGAATCCCCATATAGGTGAGAAAAAATGAATTCACGATTATTAAGAGTGAGAAAAAAGCTTAATAGCAAGAGGCCAAAATTCCTAAGAACCGAAACATGGAAAAAGAAATCCTTTAAGAACGATCCTAAATGGAGAAAGCCTAGGGGTAAAGATAACAAGATGAGAATGAAGAGAAGTGGAAAGCAGCCTCTAGTTTCAGTTGGATACAGGGGCCCAAAAGAAGTCAGAGGCGCACATGCATCTGGTTTGAGAGAGGTAATAGTTTCCAATCCAGGGCAAATAGATGGGCTTGAAAATGTTATAATTAGGATTAATGCTACAGTTGGAAATAAAAAGAAGATTGAAATAGTCAAAAAAGCAGTTAAATCTAATCTTAAAATAGCAAATCCATCCTTGACACATGTGAAAGTTACATCAGTTGAAGAATTCGATTCTATTGAACCAATTAAAGATCATATCCAGAGATTGATAGTTCCACTTAGACTTGATACTGAGATAAGGTCAGATATAATGAAGAAAGCAGAAGATGCTGGCATAATGGTGGAGGAGTGATCATATGGATCTAAGAGTTCAGAAAAGACTTGCAGCACAGTTATTAAAATGTGGTGAAGGCAGAGTCTGGATTGACGGTAACAATACATCAGAAATTTCTATGGCAATCACAAGAGAAGACGTCCGAAAATTGATTGACAGTGGCAAGATTAAAAAGAAACCAGAAGTGGGCATATCAAGACACAGAGCAAGAGAGAGACACATCAAAAGAAAGAAAGGAAGAATGAGTGGATTTGGATCTAGAAAAGGAAAAGCCACTGCAAGATATCCTAAAAAGAGAAAGTGGATTAACACAATAAGACCATTAAGAAGAACTTTAGTTGACCTAAGAGAATCCAAGAATATTGATAAAGTTTCTTATAGAAAACTTTATAGGATGGCTAAAGGTGGAGCTTTCAGAAGTGTTTCTTATATGAGTAATTACATTAAAGAACACGGCCTTATGTCAGAGAAGAGGAAGAGGTGAAGCAATGTCAACAGGACCGAGATCAAGAGTGCCTTTTAAGAGAAGAAGAGATGGTAAGACTAACTATAGTAGAAGACTAGCGTTAGTAAAATCTGGAAAGAATAGGGTCGTTATAAGAAAATCACTAAATAACATACTAATTCAAATTGTAAGTTCTACATATGAAGGAGATAAGACTCTTACAACAGCCTTTTCGAAGGAATTGAGAGATATGGGGTGGAACTTCCATTGTGGCAACACACCAGCGGCATATCTTACAGGTTACCTTTGTGGAAAAAGAGCTAAAAAAATTGGAGATGAATTCATAATGGACATTGGGCTTCAAAGATCCATAAAAGGTGGGAGAATCTATGCAGCATTGAAAGGATTCATTGATGCAGGATGCAATGTTAATGCAGATGAAAGTATATTCCCTCCTGAAGACAGATTCAAAGGAGAAAACATTTCCTCATATTACGAAGGTCTCGACGGATCTTTAAAAGAGAAGATATTTTCAAATTATTTAAAAAATAAGACTGATCCTTCAAAAATACCAGGGATGTTTGAAGAGATTAAATCAAAAATAGATAAACTATGAGGTGTATTTAATGCCAAGAAAGAAAAAAGAAATCATCGAAGAACCCGTTGAAGAAGTTAAGGAAGAGCCATTAGAGACTCTTGAGGCAGAAGATATAGTTGAAGAACCAAATGAAGTAGTTGAAGATATTCCTGGGGAAGAACCAAATGAAGTAGTTGAAGACATCCCTGACGAAGAAACATTGGAAGAAGAAATTGCTGAAGATGTAGTTATTAAAGATACAACCTCTGAAGAAGAAGTCATAAAGAAACTATCTATTGCCGAGAAAAAAAGACTTGAAGAAGAAAGAAAATCTATGGGAAATAGATGGGTTCCCAAGACAAAACTTGGTAGGATGGTTGCAAACGGAGAGATCACTGATATTTCACAAATATTAAATAAGGGCCTTAGAATAATGGAGCCTGAGATAGTAGATGTATTGCTACCGGAAGTTACTGATCAGAATAATCAGGAAGTATTAAATATCAATATGGTTCAGAGAATGACCGACTCTGGAAGAAAAGTCAGATTTTCAGTTATGGTTGTTATAGGTAACAGAAACGGTTACGTTGGAATTGGGAAGGCCAAAGCAAAGGAAGTTGGACCTGCTATCAGAAAAGCGATTAATAATGCAAAACTCAATGTTATTCAAGTAAAAAGAGGTTGTGGAAGTTGGGAATGTAAATGTGGTACAGCTCATACAGTTCCATTTAGAGTAACAGGTAAGGCAAGTAGCGTTACTGTGACTTTAATACCTGCTCCAAACGGTTTGGGCCTTACAGTAGGGGGCGTCGGTAAGAAAATATTATCTCTTGCAGGAATAAAAGACGCATGGTCAAAAACAGATGGTCAAACGCAGACAACAGTTAACTTTGCAAATGCAGTAATGCATGCCCTATACCAAACAAACACAATGAGTGCACAAGAGAGAGATATCAAGGTTATAGGTATTGTTACAGGAAATACTAATTAGGTGAGATTATGAATAGATTAGCCGTTGTAAGAGTAAGAGGCAGGGTGGACGTAAAAAAAGACGTGAAAGATACTCTAAAAATGCTTAATTTAACTAAGACAAATCACTGCGTTATAATAGACGATAGAGAGTCTTTTGCAGGAATGTTACAAAAAGTTAAAGATTATGTTACATATGGGCCGATTGATGCCGATACTCTTTCCAAACTCATAATTAAATGGGGGAGATTAGAGGGAGACGTTCGAATAACTGAAGTGTATGTTAAGGAAAAGACTGGAAAAGATTTAGAATCTTTCTGTAAAGATTTCTTAGAGTTTAAAAATGAACTTTCTGACCTTAACTTGAAAAAGGTCTTTAGGCTTCACCCACCACACAAGGGATACGAAGCAACAAAGAAACCATATACACTTGGTGGAACTCTCGGCGCAAGAGATGTTGAAATCAACGGTCTTATCCAAAAAATGATTTAGGTGTATTAAGATGATCAGAGTAAAAAAGAAGATTACAAAAATGAGAGGGTCCAGAACATGTGGCGGTGGCTGCTCCAAGAAAAGAAGAGGGGCCGGCCATAGAGGTGGGCGAGGTCTTGCCGGAAGCGGTAAGAAAAAGAAAACAAAATGGACAAGAACAATAATTACAATGCCTGGCCACGTTGGATCATATGGATTTTCTAGAGACTCCTATTTACGAAAAGATCCTTCATTCATAAATGTTGGATATATCGAAGACAAGATTCAAAATTTAATTGATAGGAATATTGCCGAAAAGAAAGAAGGAAAATTATATATTGATGTTTCTAAACTAGGCGTTAAGAAAGTATGCGGAAAAGGACAAATAACAGGAGCCTATATTATAACAGCAGAAGAATTCTCTAAAAAGGCAGAGGAGAAAATTTTATTAGCTGGGGGAGAAGCTGTAGTTGCAGGTGACAATTAATGAGTGCTATTGAAGGATTTCGGCAAAGTCTATTTAGATTTTTACCTGAGGTTACATTACCTAAAAAACGTATTAATCTAAAGAATAGGCTCATCTGGAGTGGACTGATGTTATTAATCTACTTCATACTTGCTGAAATACCGGTCTATGGCATTACTGGTGACCAGATTGATTATTTCTCAGGCCTTAGGGCCATCATGGCTGGAGAAAATGGTTCTATTTTAACTTTGGGCATAGGTCCAGTTGTTACTGCAGGTATTATAATGCAATTACTTGCAGGGTCCGATATTCTTAAATTCGATCTTTCCTCCTCTAAAGGGAAAGCAGCTTTTCAAGGTACTCAAAAAATCCTGGCGATTTTCTTATGTTTCTTTGAAGCTGCAATATGGATATTAGGTGGAGCATTTGGTAGGCCTGATAGCTCATTTTTGATTGGTTTCATGGTATTACAGCTTGCTATAGGTGGACTTTTGGTATTAATGATGGATGAAGTTGTAACAAAATGGGGTTTTGGGTCAGGAATATCACTTTTTATTGCAGCAAATGTTTCTCAAAGAATATTATGGGAAGCATTCAGTTTTGCCAAGTCACCAATAAATCCTGATGAATTTATTGGCGCCGTGCCTGCATTTATTAAATCATTTATAGACGGGCAACCTGTTTGGGTTAGAGGGGGATTGCTCCCCGATATGACACAAGTATTTTTTACCTTAGTTGTATTTGCTATAGTAGTCTATGCTGAAGGCATGAGATTGGAAATACCTTTATCATATGGTAAGTTCCGAGGAGCAAGAGGAAGATACCCAATAAAATTCCTTTACGCTTCAAATATACCAGTTATTCTTACCGCAGCATTATTTGCAAATGTTCAGTTATTTGCAAGAATACTAACTAGCAGAGGAATCAATTTGTTGGGAACATTTAATGAGTTTGGGGGTCCAAAGAGTGGATTAATTTATTATCTTACTCCCCCCCACAGCATTGAAGTTTTACTTAATGAGCCTTTAAGGGCAATCATATATTTGGCCGTCTTTATCGCACTTTGCGCTATGTTTGCTGTACTTTGGATTGATTTGACAGGGATGGGGCCAAAGGAAGTTGCTAAAAAACTTCAGGGCTCAGGAATGCAAATACCCGGATTCAGAAGAGATATTAGAATATTAGAAAAAGTCCTCGATAGATATATCCCTCCGATTACAGTAATGGGGGGAATATTTGTTGGACTTCTTGCAGCGTTTGCCGATTTTACTGGAGCTCTTGGTACTGGTACAGGAATATTATTAACCGTTGGTATTGTTTACAGAATGTACGAGGAACTTGCAAAGGAGCAAATGGGTGAAATGATGCCTGGATTAAGGCAATTTTTAGGATAGGTGAAAATAATGAGTATATATGATGCTATATTAAATCCCCTGTATAATGTGCTAGACATAGCATTTGGATGGCTATTTGCCTATGGGTCAATGTATGCCATTTTAGGAGTATCCATAGTGATAGGAACAACCCTTACATTAGTTCAGTACCTTCTTGTTGACCAAAAGGAACTCAAATCAATGAGAGAAGAGACTACCGCTTTTCAGAAAGAGATGCTTAATGCTCAGAAATCAAATGATAAGAATAGAATAAAAAAGCTCCAAAAAAAGAAAGGTAGAATTGATGAAATGCAAAGGAAACTAATGCAAATGTCATTTAAACCATTGTATGTAACCATGATACCGATATTTATATTCTTTTCATGGCTCCGACAATCACCTGCTGCCGATATTGTTGATCCAGTAGTCATTAAATTACCTTTTGACACACTTCTTGTACAAATGTTCCATAGAGGAAGTCCTCCAGGATTCCAGACTGGTGATTGGCTAGGCTGGCTTGGATGGTACATATTTTCAAGTTCAGTAGTATCGAATATAATTAGAAAAATAATGGGAATGGCTTAGAGGTGAGAAATTATGCCGAGACCGATGTATAGATCAAGATCTTTAAAAAGAAAAAAGGTGAGAACGCCTTCTGGAAATGTAGTAACACATTACAGAGAAAAAAGGACGGGTACACCTCATTGTGGGGAGTGTGGAGCTATTCTTGGTGGAGTACCAAGAGGTTTGAGACCTTACGAAATGAGAAGATTACCAAAAACTAAAAAGAGGCCAGAAAGAAAATTTGGAGGAGTTCTCTGCCCCACTTGCACAAGCGACCTGATTAAAAAGGACGTAAGAGGACAAATCTAATGCGTGTGACTATTGGGGGGCCACCAGGTAGTGGAAAAACAACTGTTGCGAAAATTGTTTCAAAAGAACTTCGATATAAACATATCTATACTGGAGATATTTTTAGAAATCTTGCTAAAGAAAAGGGAATGTCTCTAGAGGATTTTTCTATATTAGCTGAGAAAGATTACTCGATAGACAATGAAGTTGACCGAAGACAAAAAGAATTAGGAACTCAAGATAATATAATCCTTGAGGGAAGAATGGCAAGATTTATGATTGATCCTGATTTCAGCGTATGGATTACAGCCCCTTTTGAAGAGAGGGTTAGAAGGATAGCCCAAAGAGAAAATCTCTCATATGACACAATATTTAAAGATACAGAAATTAGAGAAAAAAGTGAAATAAACAGATATCAAAAGATTTATAATGTGGATATATCTAATCTGGCTTCATATGATCTTGTGATTAATTCCCTTAAGTTTAATGCAAAGGGAGTAAGCCAGATCATAATTGCAGCCGTAAATAACATATCACCGGTACCAAAGGGCGACCGGGTATAAATTGGAGGTGACATAATGGCAATGGAAGTAGGAAGAGTTTGCACAAAACTTTTAGGAAGAGAAGCAGATAAAAACTGCGTTATTGTAGAAATTGTAAATAAAAACTTTGTTGTTGTTTCAGGACCAAAGGAGTTAACAGGTGTTAAAAGAAGGAGATGCAATATAAAACATCTTGAGCCTTGGCAAGTAAAAATAAATGTCGAGAAAGGTGCATCTGATGATACCCTAAAGGCGGCCATTGAAAAGGCCAAGATAGAGGGGTACAGTTGAAAGGGTCCGATGGAAAAATATTATACAAATCAAAGGACAAGACAAGTTCTAGATATGGAAAAAAACCCGAAGAACGAAATTTAGATGAACTATTGCAAAAAGGAATTGTCAATATCGATAAACCTAGAGGGCCTACTTCTCATGAAGTGACTTCTTGGGTAAAGAAAATTCTGGGCATATCCAAAGCAGGTCATTCAGGAACACTTGATCCTAATGTTTCAGGAGTATTACCTGTAACTCTTGGGAAAGCAACAAAACTTGTAAAACTTTTAATGACATCCCACAAAGAATATGTTTGCACACTTCATCTTCAAAAAGATGTCCCGAAGAATGACCTTATGCGAGTATTGAAAGAATACGAGGGAGTTTTATACCAAAAGCCACCGGTAAAAAGTGCCGTTAAAAGACGAGTGAGGACTAGAAAAGTTCATTACATAACACCAATTGAAATCGAGAACAGAGATGTGCTCATGAAAGTTGGCTGTGACGCTGGAACTTATATAAGAAAACTATGTTATGACATGGGCCTTTCATTGGGATGTGGTGCAAGTATGGAAGAACTAAGAAGGACTAAAACTGGAGTATTTGGTGAGGAATCTACGATACTACTTCAAGATCTCCTTGATGCAAAAGTTTTCTCAATAGAAGAGAATAACGAGGATATCTTGAAGAAGTTAATAGTACCATATGAAATCGTTCTCGATCCACTAAAGAAGATATGGATTAAAGATACTGCTGTAGAAGCATTATGCCAAGGTTCAATACTTACTGCTCCAGGCGTATCTAAACTTCAAAGTGAAATTTCGAAAGGGGAAACAGTTGCTATACTGACACTTAAAAACGAAGCAGTCTCACTAGCAGAAGCCGTAATGAGTTCTGAAGAGATATTAAAAAAGGATAAAGACATTGTTGCAAAACCACTTACAGTTCTCATGGAAACAGGGGTATACCCAAGGACGTGGAATTAATGCCTCACTATTATTCTGAAGATGTCACTGCTCCGTTGAAAATAGGAAGAATCTCGGAGATAATTTTGGGTAAAATGTATCAATTTGATATTGCACCTGGTGTATTTTCCCCAAAGAAAGTGGATAATGGTACTATGGCATTATGTGAATTAATGGACCTAAATAGAGATAACAAAGTACTCGATATGGGATGCGGATATGGAGTTATAGGCATTGTTGCTTCCTCTTATACCTCTGAAGTTCACATGAGAGACATAAATAAAAGGGCAGTATATCTCACAAAAAGAAATATAAAGCTCAATAATGTCAAAAACGCATCGGTAAGTCAAGGAAACCTTTATGAGGGCATTGATAAATACAATGTTATATTGACAAACCCTCCAATATCTTCAGGGATGGATATAGTTGGGCTTATGATAGATGAAGCACCAAAACATTTATATGAAGGTGGAAATCTACAACTTGTAATACGAAAAGGCGTAAATATTATAAAAAAGAGGCTAGAAAAAAGCTTTGAAAAGGTGAATATAAAGAAGAAATATGGATATTATGTTATATTTGCTTCATAGCCGGGGTTGCTGAGCTTGGTACGGCGCGGGCCTGGAAAGCCCGTTCTCCTTTGGAGTGCATGGGTTCAAATCCCATCCCCGGCGCTATGGTGATTATATGGATGAAGAAGTAAAAGGTATTGTTCGTGTACTAGGTACAAACATAATGGGAAACGACATCTTTGAAGTTGGCATATTGAAAATAAGAGGTGTCGGACCAGTTATGGCTAGGGCTGTAGCCCAAGTGGCAGGTATATCTTCAAAGACTAAAGTAGGGAATATACCTCCAGAGAAGATAAAGATAATTGAGACGATTATTGAGAACCCTATAAACAATGGTATTCCAGTATGGCTTGTTAATAGAAGAAAGGATTTTGAGACCGGCGAGAATGTACATGTCGTTGGACCAAAATTATTAATGTCATTAAGGGAAGACCTAAACAGGATGAAGAAGATGAAGAGTTACAAGGGCGTTAGACATCAACTTGGCCTGCCTGTAAGGGGGCAAAGAACAAAATCTTCATTTAGAAAAGGAACCTCATTAGGCGTACAGAGAAAGAAGGCAGCAAGGTGATTTAAGTGGGAGATCCAAAAAAAATTAGACGTAAATATGATAAACCATCTCATCCATGGCAAAAAGATAGAATTGATTCTGAAAACGTATTGATGAAAAAATACGGACTTGCCAATAAAAAAGAGATATGGAAAGCTTTGAGTTTTCTTAGAAATGTAAGGAGACAGGCAAGAGCTCTATTAGCTAGCCACGATGAAGCATCAATGAGACAGACTACTGACCTTATCACTATGCTTCAGAAATATGGAATACTAAAAGACGAATCAACATTAGAAGATGTATTGACTTTATCTTTAGAGGATATCCTTGACAGAAGATTACAATCCCTAGTATTAAGAAAAGGATTGGCAAAAACACCAAAACAAGCAAGACAGTTTATTGTCCATAAACACATTCTGTTAAATGGCGCCAAAGTGTCAATTCCAAGTTATCTAGTTCCAAAAGCCATTGAAAATTCAATTGGATATTCTTCCAGATCATCCCTAAATGATCCAAGTCATCCAGAAGTCCCAAAAAAAACAGTAATTGAGGAGGGTAATTAATGCCAAAAGAAGGAGGAAGATGGGGGGTAGCACATATATACGCTTCATATAATAATACTCTTATTCATATCACTGACTTAACCGGTGCTGAAACTATAAGTAGAGTTTCAGGTGGTATGATAGTAAAAACAGGTAAAGATGAATCATCTCCTTATGCTGCAATGAAGGCAGCAGCAAAGGCAGCCGAGGAGGCTATAGAAAAAGGTGTAGTGGCAGTCCACATAAAGGTTAGAGCTCCAGGAGGAAATAAGGCAAAGACTCCGGGGAGAGGTGCTCAGGCAACTATTAGATCACTAACTAGAGCAGGGCTAAGAATTGGTAAAATAGAGGATGCTACACCTATACCTCATGATGGTACAAGAGCCAAAGGGGGCAAGAGAGGTAGAAGAGTATAATGGAAATAGAGATATTCAAAAAAGACGACAGAGAAATAAAATTTTTAGTCAGAGGAGTTTCTGTGTCTTTAGTCAATGCTTTGAGACGTATATTTATTTCAGAAATGCCCTCAATGGCAGTTGACTATCTTAAGTTTTATAAAAATAATTCTCCAGTTTTTGATGAAATAATCGCACACAGAGTCGGTTTAATTCCCTTAAACAATGCATCCGAAATTTACATAACTCCTGAAGAATGTGGATGTAAAGAAGGGTGTGAAAAATGCTCAGTTACTTTATCTCTTGAAAAATCAGGACCATGTACTGTTTACTCAAGAGACTTAGTATCAGGCGATTCTGATATTTATCCAATGCTTGAAGACATACCAATTACCAAACTTGGTGAAGGTCAAGAATTGAAATTTGATGCAGTAGCTAGAATTGGAACAGCAGAAGACCATGCTAAATGGCAGATAGCCAACGCGGCTTACAAATATGTTCCAAAAATTGAATTCAATTTAGATAAATGTGAATTTTGTGAAGAATGTGTTCCTAAATGCCCTAAAGAGATTCTTTACAAGGAAAAAGATCAGATTAAAGTAAAAGATATTTATGAATGCACAATGTGTAGGGCGTGTGAAGAAGTCTGTGAGCAAGGTGTAATTAAAATATCTTATGAAAATGATGCATTTATATTCTTTGTTGAATCATATGAGAATATGAATGTCAATGATTTAGTTAAAGAGGCTTTGGACATGTTGTCCACAAAATTGAGCAATTTAAAAAATCTCGTTGAAAACATTTGAAGCGCGGGGGTTGCCGAGCATGGTCAAAGGCGCAGGATTGAGGGTCCTGTTACGTAGGTATTCGTGGGTTCGAATCCCATCCCCCGCACTTTTTTACCAGTAAGATTTTTAGAATAGTAAATCCTATTTTTATTCATGGCAAGAGATAAGACTTACTTGCAGAAATTATATTATCTTTTATTAAAATAATTTAAAAATCTTTCTTAAATTATCTAAAAAACTTGGATTACTTTTATCTCGTGATTTTATTTGATAATTGATATTTGTCGAGTATAATTTATCAGGTGAATTAAATGGCGATACTATTAACTTATCTCCAGTATCTACTTCAAAGTAATATGATATGTTATTTTTTCCCAATGGGTCTATTTCTATGCTGAAACTATTCTCTTCTTCTTTATTCATCGTTAGAATAATAAATGAATTATTTGTGTCTTCATATTTATAATATAAATATACATTTGATGCATTGATATCTTCTAGTTTCATCGTGACTTTGAATGAATCAGATATATTTACATCTTCGGGAGTTGTATTTATTATCGAATCAGTGGGTATATCTAGTTCTGTAGTGCTTTTATAAAATATTTTTGTAGCGATATTATTATTCTTATCAGCTTCATTAATTTTTAGCTCTTCGTCAATAACTACTACAACTTCCCCAAATAACTCATTTGGCATAAATATTATTTCCTGTTCAACTATTTCTTCAGGGCCTAAGGAGATATAATGTCTTTCTAAAAAAATATCATTTGAATTATTTGTATCTCTTTCGTAAAAGGAAACAGAAAAATCCTCTATTTTGACATTACCTCTATTTTTTATTTTAGCTTTAACTGAGATAAAACCATTTTCATCTTGTTCTGTTGTAATGTAGTAAGGATATATCAATAAATCAATGTATTCAGAGTTCAATTTGGGATTTTGAGTTGAAATTGAATTGAAGTCTCTCTGTGAAACTCTTATATTGAAATTAATATTGTTATTAAGTTTTGATATTTCATCTATAGTATTCTCAGGATCAATTTTAAGATCTATAACGTTATCACCGTGATTTGTAAATGTCATATAAAGATTCAAATCAATATAAGACGACGGTAAAATCTGAATTATCGTTGAAGATGCTTTAAGCTCACCATTTACATATACTTTGACAGGTATTCTAAAAGCACTTGATTTTCCAATATTGCTTATCCTAAAAGATAATAATGAAGATGTATCTTCATATATAATTTGATTATATGAGATATCATTTGCAGATATGTATAGATCGGGCTTAGCATTTTGAGTATTTGTTGAAGGTGTTGTATTAGTTATATTTTGTGATGGGGATGTCAAGTTTAGATTTTTTACCATTAGATTATAAGTTGCTACATTGTTGTTTTCATTTTCTTCTGCAATATTGTTGTCATTATCTACAACAAAGTATAGGGTATATGTCCCCTCTGCGGGGGGCGTCCAACTGAAATTAGCAGTTATTTTCTGCCCTGCATAAAGTGATGAAATATTTACTTTCCCCAATTGATTTCCTTTTTCAGTTAATCCTTCAAAAACTGCAAATACAAAACTTCCGGCATTTTTATTTCCAGAGTTTATTATATTTATTTTCATAGTAATTTTTTTTAAAGGTTCAGATTGACCAGAAAAATCTATTCCTTGTATCATCAGGTCTGGTTTTCCTTGTGTCTCTTGAAGAGGTGTTGTAGGCGTCGTGACATTATTGCCAGTTTGTGTACCAAAAAGTTGTGTTATCATTTTCCCATAAGTTCCTCCGTCAACTATCCCTATACCCACTTCTTTGTATGACGGGTTCAAAATGTTGGCTCTGTGTGAAGAGCTCCCCATAAGTGAAGAATGCCCAGCATCTACAGATGGATTTCCACATATGTTTTCTGCCAACGCAATGAAGTTATATCCAGAATTTCTTGCTCTGTCAGAAGGAGTTAGTCCATCAGGATTAACATGATTAAAGAAATTTCTATTAATCATATCTTGGCTATGAGATCTTGCAGCAGAAGAAAGGGCAGAATTCATAGTAAGAGGTTGAAGTCCTTGAGCTTGGCGTTCTCTATTAATCAAATCAAGCATATAATATTCTTCAGAACTATTTGAGAATATTAAGGGCATCGTTCCTAAAATAATCATTATTAAAATCAAGATTGATGCAATTCTCACATATTTACCCATACAACAACACTTCAAAACTTAATTTTTAAGAATTTCTGAATTAAAAATAATTCAAATTAGTATTTGCCTTATATTTCAAAAGAAAATTAATAAAATAGAATAAAATAGATTTATCTTACAATTAGCTGAGCCTTTTCTGGGTGGTATCTCCAATCTTTTGGAATTCTGCCTTTTTCAGCATAATATTTTCCAAGTCTTCTAATTTTTGACTCAATAAGATTTAATCCTCTCGTTGAGTGGAGATCCTTTGGATTAAGCTCTAGATGCTTTCGTAAGTTGACGGCTCTAGCTATAAGATTGAAAAGGTCTTCAGGGTAGTCACTTTGGAGATTATTCTCTTTTAATAATTCGTTAATACTCTTCCCAGCTATAAGTCTTACATCAGGAATCCCATGTTGGTCCCTTAATATAATGCCTATCATGCTAGGTCCATGACCTTCTTTTGACATAGTTACTACTAAATCAACAACCTCTTCTGGCCTTTTGTCAACCCAATGTGGCATCGATGTTCTTGCTGGTTTTTTTGAACCAGATTTTCCTCTTTTTCTCGAATGCATTCTTGCCATTTATTCAACTCCATTTTCAAGGTATTTGACCATAATATCAAGAGCTTTACCTCTATGAGAGAAACAGTTTTTTTCTCTAGTAGTCATCTCCCCAAATGTTTTTGAGGCTTCTTCGGGAATAAATATAGGATCATATCCAAATCCTCCCTCGCCTTTTATTTCATTTGCGATAGTTCCTCTTGAAACTCCTTCAAATAAACGTGGTCCATCTTCGTATAGTCCCACTGTAGATTTGAAGTAAGCACTCCTATTTTTTATCCCTAATAGAAGTTTTAAGATGCCTTCGTTCCCGATGGTATCTTGGACATACCTTGAGTACGGTCCAGGAAAGCTGTTTAGTTCTTCTATGAACAGTCCCGAGTCTTCTAAAAAGAAGGGACTTTTAAGCCTTTCGCTGCAAAAATTAATCCCAAATAAGGCTATTTCCTTTAGTTCCGAAGCTTGAATCTCTGGATATCCCATATTAGATTGTATTAGTTCAATATCGAGGTGTTTCAGTTTTTCCTTAGCTTCTTTGAATTTTCCTTTATTTCCGGTGATAAAATACAGTTCTTTCATATATACTAACAAACAATAACCCTTATAAAAAAATTTCTTAAAACATCTTTAATGGAACAGTCTAATAAGGGCGGCGATTCACAGAAACTTAAGATGATGGTCATAGGAATTGGAGACGAGTGTTTTAAGATACTAGAAACTAAACCTCAAAATTTAGACATAAGAACTTTGGCAATAGGTTATGATAAAGATAGACTGAAATTCTTAAAAACAGAGAAAAAATTTTTTGTCAACGACACTCTAAAAAATAAGATTGATTTATCTAAAAATATTCAGGACATATCTAAAATAGCATCCAAAATTGAAGAAGAGTTTTCTGGTTTTTTTAGTATAGCAAATATTGTATTTGTTTTAACTGATTTATCGGATACAAATATTAAACTAACATCAATTCTTTTGAAAATAGCAAAAGAGAGCAAAGCAATACCAATGCCGGTAATAAAAGCAGCCGATTTATTGAGCGCAGGTAAAGAGATATCAAAAGATAAACTTTTAGAATTAAAAAAATACTCCAATTCGTATATTATACGTGAGGATGAGCAAAGAACTATATTTTCAAGAGGATATTCTCCTTTTTGGGAAAAAATTGAAGGATTGTATTTATCTCTTGCGCTGCCGAGTCTTGTCAACATCGATTTTGCAGATTTTAGAACAGTGATAAATAAAGGTGGGATATGCTATATAGGAGTGGGAGAGGGCAAAGGAGATAAAAAAACTATTAATTCTTACGAAGGAGCTTTAAAATCAAAGTTTGATTTAGAATTAGAAGATGTTAAAGGTGCACTTATTAACATCATAGGTAATAAAGATTTAGCACTAAAAGAATCAACCAATGTAACAGGGCACATAGAAGAAAGAATCAACAAAAATGCTGAGATAATATGGGGCGTATCGCTGACTGACAATTCTCCGGACATCTTAAAAGTTGTAATTGTTCTTACTGGCGTAAATTATCCTGAATTGGAAGATTATATCCCTTAATTTACCTGTATTGCAGGGGCATTAGGTCTTTCTTCAGGAATTGTAGGAATTAAAATTTTTTGATCCATTAATAATCTTACGACTTCATCTATTATCTTTCCCTTTTCTTCAATCTTTGAATCAGTCGCTTCATTTTCAGGTAGGTCTGGATCAATGTATATCCATCCTTTATTTCTAATTCCAAATTGATCATATAAGTAGTTTATATCAGAAATATTAGTATTACCTCCGTAGAAGTCTATTACAGCTTCAAATGGATAATATTTATCTGCCCCATAGTGCTTGTAAACAAAAGGCCCGTTAATAACTCCTATTATTATGCCATATTCACCATCTTGTTTATAATCATATAGAAAGCATTCTTTGTAAAAGTCCGTAGTAATAGGATATGCTCCCGTATTCCTATACTCCTTTTCAAAATTGGAGAAGTTTCTCCACACTTCTGCATCATACTGGTATATCTTTTTTACCTCAAATCCATTTTGTTTATTAAGATTCCAGTACTCTTCACTTAAAGTTCCAGAGATATATCGTGCCCAATTATCAATTATACCGTCCTTTCCTTCGTCAACGAAGAAGGATTTTTCGAAGGGATTTTGTGTGATAATGGTTATATTTGAGGTAGTCATCTCATATTCAAAATCTGATTCGGCAACAATAGTAATTAAGAATTTATTATTATCAAATATCTTTAGAAATAAATCTGCAAGATTTATAGCATCAGTTGATGGCTGCGGAAATTTGATTAGCATGAAGTCTGAAACAGTCGGGGGTAGCTTTTTCAGATAATTGTTGTAAAGTTCTTGCCTCTCCTTTGACTGAGCTTCTGTAGTTATAACAGTAAGAATTGTTTCATTTAATGTTGTTTTTGAAAAGCTATCTTTAGAAATTAGATTGTTTAATATTAGTATATTCTGATTTTCAGGGAATCCCCTATATTTTAGATAATTCCTACAAAAATCAAGATTTTCAGGTGTTTTTAGATCAGATACAAGGTCTCTATCGGTCAATGGATCGATAACTAGCATATTGAAATCAAAGTATCTTCTTGAACCCTTAAACGCAAGATCGACATAATATATTTCTCCGACCTTTTTAATTTTTCCTTCGTTAATCTTCTGGTTTATATAAGCCTCTCCAACAATACCTTTTGCCTTTTCAAATTCTTCAATTGTAAGTTTTGCTTCGTATTCTTCTAGATCTGATGTTTGATTTGTACAACCTATAGAGAACATCATGACTGAAATTATAGCCAGAGTAGAATATGCTAAAATCTTATTTATAATAATCACCCCAGAATATGTACAGAGAGGTTTTATCTGTGCTGTATAACTTATCAACCGTAGAAGTATTTAAATGGTTTTCACTATTTTTAAACTCTGCAATTTCTCTTGGGCCGAGGTAAATATACTTTATACTATACGTATCCATAACGGAGTAATTACCGGAATAAAGGGAGTTAATATCCTGACTTCTCTTAACATAATCCCAACTACCTGAAGAATATCCTCCTTCGATAGTCTTTAATCCTGAAACTTTCCCAATAATAGGTGAAGTAAACCAAGAAGAGGCAACTGTAAAATCACTGTATACTGAATTTTCACTTAAATAAGAAAAGGCTGAATATTCTTCATTTCCTAACATAGGTTTGACCTTTGAAACATATTCTGCAGCAGGAAAAGAAGAGATAATCATGATACCAATTATTGCACCGAGTACAGCTTCCCTCTTCTTATCCTTGGTAAATTCTAATATGGCAAAAGAACAATAGAAAGCTAGAGGATAAGCTAAAAATTCTACAAATCTGAATGGAAGAAGGTCCAGGCTTGTTAGGTAATTCCTCGAGAGTAAGAAAGCTACAGCCCCCCATGATATTAACATCAAGTCTTCTTCTCTTTTTCTTAGCATTAGAAAAACTGCTCCAGGTATTGACAATGCCATTGTTATATAACCAAGTTTCACCGGATAAAAGGACAACTTGAAAATACCGCCATAGGGTATGTTTGAGGCTATACCATGATTTAGAAGTTGAATAATCCAAGGAGATGAGATAATTATTGTTATTAGTGTAAAAATGAAAAAATTAACTAGTTTGTTTTCCCTATTAACTACATACAAAAGAAATGTGAATACAATAATTGAAAGAAAAAATACTATGAATGAGAGTCCATGCGTATAAAAAATAGCCGAAGATAAGATTCCTGAAACATATAAATATTTTCTGTCTTTTAAGCCCAGTAGATATGTAAGAAAACCCAGAGGGATTAATACTAGGGCAAGTGATTGTGGAGAGGCTATTATCCCTCTATCGAGTGAAACTGGTATGATAAGTACAAAAAACGATGACAGAAGTGCTACCTCTTTACCATAAAACTTGTTTATCAGTAGAAATGTTGAAATTGCAGATAATGGGAATAGTATTACTGGCATTATCCTCGCTGCGGCAATAACAGATAATCCTCCGAGACTTAATAGTTTGTATAAGCCAAATAATAAAATATGGAAAAGAGGGGGATATGTATGGATTCTCCCTTCAGGACCAAAAGAGACTGGATCAAAAGTAAAGTATCCGTTAGAGAAGTTTTCTACAATTCGCATGTGGTACCATATATCCCACGAAAGAGGATAAGAAAATCTGTTGTAAAGAGGAAAAGTTTCGCATATTGCAAGTATAGCTATGAGAGTTATAGGAATAAGAAAATATTTTATATTTTTCATTTCCGACCATGCCATTAATTGATTAAATAGACATCTTTTTATATAGTTTAGCGTATACTAAAGAGGGGATAGGATGAAGAAGAAAGTTATAATTATGGGGGCCGCCGGCAGAGATTTTCACGATTTTAATACATATTTTAGAGACAATCCAAAATATGAAGTTGTTTGTTTCACTGCAACACAAATACCAGACATCGATGATCGTGTTTATCCAAAAGAGTTGGCAGGGAGCCTGTATCCAAAAGGGATCCCAATATACTCTGAGAACAGATTGAGAGAGTTAATCAAGAGGTATAAAGTCGATAAAGTATTTTTATCATATAGCGATATTTCTCACAATTATGCTATGGACAAAGCATCTATAGTTCTTTCAAGCTGTGCAGATTTTTCTATTCTTGGACCAAAATCTGTAATGCTTATTTCAAAAAAACCTGTCATAAGCATATGTGCAGTAAGAACTGGAAGTGGTAAGAGCCCAACAACAAGAAAGGTTAGAGATATATTAAAAAAAATGGGATTGAAAGTTGTTGTTGTTAGACATCCAATGCCATATGGTAACTTATTGAAGAGTGCAGTGCAGCGATTTGAAACTTATTCAGATATGGAAAAGGCAGATTGTACTATTGAAGAGCGGGAAGAATATGAGCCTCATATTGAAAACGGCACAGTTGTATTTGCTGGTGTTGATTATGAAAAGATACTTAGAGAAGCCGAAAAAGAGGCAGACGTTATTCTTTGGGATGGAGGAAATAATGACCTTCCATTCTTCAAACCTGATTTGCATATAGTATTAGCTGATCCATTAAGAGCTGGTCAAGAACTTACTTATCATCCTGGCGAGACAAATGCAATGATGGCGGACGTAATCATAATAAATAAGATTGATTCTGCTACAGAAGAGCAAGTCGAAACCATTAAAAGAAATATCCAAAAAATAAACCCTACGGCGATTATAATCGAAGCAAAATCTCCTGTTTTTGTAGAAAATCCAGAACTAATTGAAGGAAAAAAAGTGTTGGTAGTTGAAGATGGGCCGACACTCACTCATGGCAATATGAGTTTTGGCGCAGGCACAGTAGCCGCAAAGAATTATAAAGCAGGAGAGATCATTGACCCAAGACATTGGGCGATTAATTCTATAAAAGACATATTCGATAATTTTAAACAACTTGGAAAAGTCTTACCTGCTATGGGTTACAGCAGAGAGCAGATAGAAGAGCTTGAAACAACAATAAATAACGTTCCTTGCGATACTGTAATCGTTGGGACCCCGATTAATATAGGTAAGCTCATGAAACTCAATAAACCACTAGTAAGAGTAACGTATTCAGTAGAAGAAGTAGGAAAACCTGATTTAATAGATATCTTAAAATCCTTTAAGGAAGAAAGAGGGCTTTAACCCTCCATTTTATCAATGACTTTCCTATATTCTCTTAAAGACATACCAAGGGCAGAAGATTCAGATATGAGGGCGCTTATCTCGATGGCATTAAACAACTCATCCACAGTTGCACCAGCATTTATTGCATTTCTTATATGTACATCAAGACAAAAAGGAGTCTTTAAGGCTGCAGCTGCTCCGACAGCAACAAGTTCTGCAGTTTTTGTATCCAATGCGCTTCCACCCATAAGATGGATAACTCTTTTTGTTCTTGGAACAAAATATTCCTCATCTTTTGATATTTCTTGAGTGATAAAAGGTATCTCTCCATATTTTTCTTTTATCTTTCTTAATAGTTCATCTTTCATTTTCTATCTCCTTTAATTTTCTAAATCCAACTGCAAGTGCTGAAGATTCTCCCATCAGAGCCGCTATCAAAATAACTTGAAATATCTCATCTTCAGTAGCCCCAAAATTAATTGCTTGTTTAATATGAAATGCAAGGCAGTGATTACCATTATGGCCAACAGCACCTGCTATTGCAAATAGTTCAGTTTCTTTTGGTGAGAAAATCTTATTTGATCCCATAAGGTGAAAAAGTTTCTGTACTGATGGCACGAAATCCTTTTCGTCTTTTGATATCTCTTTTAGAATAAAAGGAACCTCTCCATAGAAATCTTCTATTTTTTTTAATGTTTTCTCAACGTTTAATGTCATAAGAGCACCTTTAACGCTGAAAAATAAATATCTTTAAATATTTTTGGGACTAAATAGTCACATGAAAAAAAGAATACTTTTCATATGCACCCACAATGCAAATAGGTCTCAGATTGCCGAAGGATTTGTTAATAATCTTTACTCAGATAGATATGAAGCACACAGTGCAGGTATGCAACCTACTGAGATTAATCTAATCTCAATTGAAATAATGAAGGAAATTGGAATTAATATTTCTAAATACAAATCAAAAGGAATTGAAGGATTTTTGGATAAAGAATTTGACTATGTGGTAATGCTTTGTGACTCCTCACTAGGATGCCCATTTTTTCCAGGAGGAAAGGAATACATTCATATGAATTTTGAGGATCCTTCTATTTTCAAAGGAAATGAAGAAGATATAATGGCTTCATACAGAAAACTTAGGGATGAAATAGGAAAATGGATTAAGGAAACTTTTATTGATTCCAAGAACTAAATGATTAATTATTTAATTTTTTAAATAATATATTTGAAGTCTATTCTTTCCTGTTAGATTCTATAATTCGGTCTATCTCTCCATCTATTCCCATTCTTCGCGGACCATGCATGAGTCTTCTAAAAAGGTCCATATCGTTCCCTTCCATTAGTATGGTTATAACTCCCGAAATACCTTCTTTCTCTCCTTTTTCTGAAACAACAAATTGAAGAGTGCTTACATCCGTTTTCCAAGAATATATATCATATACCCTTTCTATGTTTTCTTTTTCTAATTTTACTACGGCTTTCATAAATTATCTTGTGACTGCTTTCTTAAAAACATTCTTATTTTAATTTAATAGTTAAATAAATATTTTCTATGGAGAAAATAGATATATATTTCCTTTGAAAAAACATTACATGGAAGAAATAAAATTAAAGCCTATAGGCTTAGTTCATTCTCCTTTTAAGGAGCCAATCGGAGTGCCAAAGGATTCAAGTGACGGAATGGATTATAAAGGAACTATTGAGATATTTTCAGAATATAGGAATGGTTTAAAAGACCTTGATGGATTTTCACATATCTTGGTTCTTTTTTATTTCCATAAATCAGAATATTCTCATCTTATAGTCAAGCCTTACCTTGATGACCACTTAAGGGGTGTATTTGCCACAAGGTCACCCCACAGACCAAACTTCATTGGATTATCTGTAGTTGAGTTATTGAAGATAGAAGATGGAATCTTACATATAAGGGGAATTGATATGATAGAAAGAACGCCAGTCTTGGATATAAAGCCTTACATCCCGGAGTTTGATTCAAATGAAGGAATTAGAATAGGGTGGCTTGAGGGAAAAATATAATCTCTAAAGCGGCTGGCCTGTCCATCCATCAAAAATGATTTATATTCTTAGATAGTATCTAGTTAGGTGAAATTATGAAGTTTTGTCCAGATTATGCAAAAGTTGATGCCAAGACTCTTGATAAGATTAAATCTTTAGAGAATGAAATTGGAGTAATACTATTGGCGTATGAAAAGCCCCCAACCTATGCTAAAATCCTAGAAAGTGATGTTGTCAAGTTAAAAGAAGTTGAAAGGTCGATGGGAGTAACTCTTGTAGCTTTTTCTTAAGTGCAATAATTTTATTTTTTTTTCTAAAAAAGAGCGTAGGGCTTCTTAATATTATTCCAGTGCCCCGTACGGGATTTGAACCCGTGCCACGGCCTCGAAAGGGCCGCATTCTTGACCGGACTAGACTAACGGGGCTTAACAAACCATTTTTATAAATACTTATAAAACTTTTGGTTATCTATTTTAATGTCTTATCCTGTAATTATTTCCTTTTCCTTTCATTAAAAAATCTCCCCTATTTTAGGTAGTATCTGGCAAATTACTGCCAGATTCTAGCTTTCTGTAAAATGCCATTTCTGGAGTCTCAAGCACATCAAGATTCAAACTC
>JAHKLW010000070.1 GCA_020854815.1 Methanofastidiosum sp.
AAGATTTTGAATATATTTGATCTTGAGAGCTACTGGTCAAAAATCTCTAACGATGGATCTCCAAATGCCTTAGAGATAAGAAAGGCTATAGAAATTTTAGGCCTTGACCGTGTTGTGGCTTCAGATGACTTTATCGTTTCTCCATCTGAGGAAAATGTCTACAAGGTTTTGAAGCTCATAAAGATGGGGCGAGAACTAAATAGGGACTAATAATGAATTATTTTGGTAATAATTCCACTCCATTAATTTTATAAATTAAACTATAATGATAAACTTTAGGGCTGGTAGCGCAGTGGAAGCGCACTCCCTTGGCATGGGAGAGGCCGTGGGTTCAAATCCCACCCAGTCCACTTGATTTTTTTTATCATTCATTCTTTTCCAATTAAATTTTAATATACCAAAAAGAAAATAACTGTGTGAATCAATCAAAGAATCTATTATCAAAAATATTCTACGGCGGGGAAGACCCAAGCGATTATGGGTTAGGATATCTCCACTGGGTCGAGAAACGGCCAACTTTAAGATATATCCGGTGCAGTGACATCTCAAATTTTGATAGTGGAGGGATACACTTTGAAACAACTACCATTCCATTCCACAGGATAAAACTGATCTTTAATAAAAATGGGGAAACTCTCTTTAGAAAGGATGTCGAAGGGCTCCTTATTTCAATCCCCAAGGATCTTTTTATTTAGGTTTAGCCCCGCCGTACACTGCAAAGTTGTAGTACTTCCACACGATGTCAATGTCTTTAAATCCAATATCCTTTAGCCAAGAAATCTGGTCCAAAAGTATTTCAGGCCGATCTTCTTTGTGGTGTTTGGCCATCCATGTATCCTCTATTTCTTCCCCGGGTAGACTCTTAGACATGAATTCTTTCCATTTCGATATGTATAGCTCGTGAAGAGTCTTATTTGAGCCTAAAATAATATCTGCATTGTAGAATACCCCTCCCATCTCAAGAGCATCAAATATTTTACTATAGAAATTTATTTTGTCTTTTTTTGTTTCTAAATGGTGCAGTGCTAAAGAAGATATAATAGCGTGATACTTTTTATCAAAATCAAATTTTGTAATGTCTTTTAGGTAGAAAGTGACATCCTTATATTTTTTCATTCTGACCTTTGCTTGAGTTATCATATTCTCAGCGAAATCAAGACATGTGAGCTTTGAGTTAGGAAACCTTTCCTTAATGTTCATTGAAACGTATCCAGTACCACATCCAAGATCGATTATATTTATTGTTTCGGTATCCTTGAAAGGTATTGCGGAAACTAATGCCTCAATCATTTGATTATAATTTGGAACTAATTTTAGGATAATACTATCGAATTCAGAAGCTTCTTCTTCAAAGTGCTTTTTTACACCTTTCATGATTAATATTAAAGCTTCATATTAATTAAGTTAATGTTTAAAAAAAGAATAAAAGAAAAAAATATTTAGTTTCCTCTGTGGTAACTTCTTGAGTTATTCCTTCTGCTTGATTGTCTTCTGTTGTTGTTGGAATATCTTCTTGGATCTTGGGAATATCTTTCATTATCTGCTGTGATTGCCATAATCTTTTTCAAGTATGGTCTTTCTACACTTTCAATTGTAAATGAAGGATATGTATCCAGAATTTTTGTAAAGTTATTGTAATCTCTGTCTGTCAATAGGTTTATTACCTTCCCGGATTCTCCAGCCCTTGCTGTTCTCCCAATCCTATGGACATAGTCGTTAGAATCGTTTGAAATGTCGTAGTTATAGATGTGGGAAACGTTGTCGATGTGAAGTCCTCTTGCTGCAACATCTGTGCATACTAAAACAGCAGATTTAGAATCGTTGAATTGCTTAATGTTTTTTGTACGCTTATTTTGCGTTAATCCTCCGTGGATTGCTATGGCTTTTATGTTATTTGCCCTAAGGTTTTTTACAACATAATCTGTCGTGTTTCTCGTGTTGCAGAAGATCATTGCAAGTTCTGAATTTTCAGTTTGTAATAGATGTACGAGAAGTGACAATTTCATGTTTCTTGGTATATCATAGTAGACCTGTTTAAGTTTTTCTGGATCTACCATTCTTTCTGCTGTTACACTGATTGGCTTAATCATATACCTGTTGGCCAATCTTGTAATTTCCCTTGAAATGGTTGCAGAGAAAAATAATGTCTGCCTGTCAGTTGGACATTCTCTTATGATTTTCTCAACATCTTCTAAAAATCCCATGTCAAGCATTCTATCTGCTTCGTCTAAGACTAAGATTTTGACTTTTGAGAGATTAATTGTTCCTCTTTGGAGGTGATCCATTAATCTGCCCGGTGTAGCTATTACTACTTCAGCTTTTGGGATATCCCTAATCTGCTGACTAATTGAAACTCCACCATAGACAGAAATAATCTTTAGATTTTTCTGACTTGAAATTTCCTTCATGGAATCCTTTACCTGTTCTGCAAGTTCTCTAGTTGGGGTCAGGACCAATGCCTGCACTCCTCCTTTTGGATTTACTTGCTCAACTATACCGCATCCAAAGGCCAGTGTTTTACCTGAGCCTGTTGCTGATTCTCCAATTATGTCTTTACCTGCCATTATGTCTGGTATTGACTTTATCTGTATCTCTGTAGGAGTGTTAAATCCTAGTTTTTTTATGGCTATGAGTAGCTGATTACTTAAGCCTAAGTTTTCAAAATTCATTTATTTACCTCTTATAAATTCAGCATTGCCCTAGAAAAAGCGAAATGTTCAAAATTGAGCAAGTGCCCTCTCAAAAATAGTAATGCTCTTGTACCTAAGGGACTAAAATCTCTTTATAAGTGTTTCTGATATGAAAAATTAAGAATTATAAAAAATAAAGAATAATTTAAGGTACTATGAGGTCAATCTGTATTGTGTCGAATACGCCATTGTTAGAATATGCCATCATCGTAACCTTGTATGTGCCAGAAGGAACGTTAGGTCCAACTTCAAATGTCGCTTGATAAGTTCCTAGATTGTGTGCTTTGATCTTTTGAGTATCGGGTGTTAAGGTTAAATTTACTCCTTGGGGTAATCCCATGACCTTTA
>JAHKLW010000071.1 GCA_020854815.1 Methanofastidiosum sp.
CAGAGAATTACTTCTCAGTAATAATAGAGGATATCCAATTTGGAAATCATAATATGAATCTCAACGAGATAGGAGACGGTCAAATATATCTACAATATCAGGGTTACTATGGAGCTGAATTAGACCAAGATCCACAAGATATGCATATATACTACGGCAGAGCAAACAGCGACTCAACAGATGACGACGGTGCAAAGATAAGAATATCTCAGACTACAGTAGACACAGCTCAGTCAATCACATACACAAAGAGTGTTAACATCGATCCAATTGAGCTAATAAAGCTTGATATCGAAATAAACACTGCATCACTCCAGAAGAACCTAATTCTTATAGGTGGACCAGTATACAACAGCATCGTAAGAGACCTTGGCAACATGGGCGCATCAACAGTCAACTGGGCAACATCACCTGGTGAGTGGGAATGGATTGCAGATCCATTCGGCAGAGGATACGATGTCCTGATCGTCGCTGGTGCAAACAGGGAAGAAACAAGGCTCGCTGCTCAGCAGTTAGTATCTCAATTAAGATAAATAAATTAAAATTTAATTTTTATTTATTTTTTATAAAAAAATTTAACCTTTTATTCTTGCAATCTTTATTCGACCCATAGTCTCGTGATATTCAACTTCTTTGCCTTCTAACTCTTCAGAACTAAAATCTGCTGGCAAAGGAATTTCAAAAGTTTCATAAGTTTCCATGTCCATGAGCTGAATTTTCTCACCCATGACAGCGTTTACAAGACCGCTTTTCTTGTCGATTATAGGTACAAAGACCTTATCAGAAGTTGGTTTAACGATAGTCCTTCTCTTGTCATCATAAACACCAAAAGCCTCGATTTTGGCCTTAGCTGACCCATGCTTTCCAGGAGAAGAAGTATTAATCTTAATAATTTTACATGGCTCATCATCGATTAGAATGAATCCACCTTCACGTAAAGTCCTGACCTCAACTTGCTTTTTATCACCCATGTAATTCCTCCTTTGAAATAGGTCACAACTCCTATTTTTAAAGCTTTCTTAGCTCTACTTATAAACATAAGACAAAAACTTTAAAAACGACCTTTTAATTCTAAGGATAGTGATAAGCATGAAGAAACAGTTTTTAGCAATTGGAGCATTGTTTTTAGTATGCACTATGGCAATGTGTGTAAATCAGACTCAAATACCTGATAAATTCTTTGAGTCATATAGTAAAATAGAAACGACTCAAAAAGAAATTGATACAATATACGAGTCTTACTGGGAACAGCAGATAAAAAGAATCGAATACGTGACCCAAAATAGAGTAACCCAAACTGTTGATAACGAATATGTTCTTTCAATGCTTGAATCTGAAATATTACTGCTTGATGAACTTATAAATAAAAACGCAGTATATTCAAACCAAATATCTGAATTTTATACAACCATTGGTGATATCAAAGGAGATGATGCAAAAGCCAAAGCTAGTCAAATAGTGATATCTCTAAGAAACTCACAACAATATCTTAGCAATAATCTTATTAGGTATAAATCAGCATCAGAGGCTGTAGGAACAATATTATATTATTATGTAGTAGGTGCAGATTTAACGAATCCTGATATAGCAGATGATATTAAGAACAACGACTTATCTGCAAAAGGTGACTTTCAGCAAGGCGATGAGTTCCTCGGCCAATACTACTTATCAAAAGATGAAGCTAACGCAACTTATCAAGAACTAAAAAAACTGAAATAATTTTTTTCTATATTCTTTTTTTCTTCCAATTTTAACCACAATACTTAAATATAAATCTCCTTTGAGACGAAATAAAAAGGAGGTTGTAGAAAAATGGACTTTACTTTAATAGCTATTCTAATTGGAATAGTTGGTATTATTTATGGCCTTGTATTGGCAAAAGTTGTTTTATCATACAAAGTTACAGATAAGAATATGACTAGAATATCAAATGCCATATACAAAGGAGCCATGGCGTTTTTAAGAAGAGAGTATACAACTATAGCAGTAATTACGGCAATTCTTGCAGTTGTTTTTGGTATCTTCATTAATATTGAAACTACTTTGACATTCATCGTTGGAGCGGTTTTCAGTGCTTTAGCCGGTTTCATAGGGATGAGCATATCCACAAGAGCAAATGTCAGGGTTGCATCAATTGCTAATGAAGGTGTCGGGAAAGCTTTAAGGCTCTCATTCCAAGGTGGGGCTGTAACTGGGATGTCAGTTGCGGGTTTAGCCTTGCTAGGTGTCAGCGGATTCTACTATCTTTATCGGGATCCAGCCTTAATAATAGGATTTGGATTTGGAGGGTGCTTGATATCTCTATTTGCAAGAATTGGTGGCGGTATATACACTAAAGCTGCAGATGTGGGCGCTGACCTAATCGGAAAGATTGAAAAAGGCATACCTGAAGACGACCCAAGAAACCCTGCAGTAATCGCTGATAACGTCGGTGACAACGTTGGAGACTGTGCCGGAATGGGGGCAGACCTATTTGAGACATATGCAGTAACAGCAATCGGTGCAATGCTACTGGGAGTAGCTCTTGGAAAGAATGACATTTATGTAATCTATCCCTTGATGTTAGGTGCAATCGGAATCATAGGTTCAATCCTCGGATCATTTTTCGTAAGAGGAAAAGACAACATTATGCAAACACTATACAAAGGTGTTTTTGCGTCGGCAATTTTCTCATTGATAGGCTTCTATTTTGTGACTGTGACATATCTTAAGCTTGACATAGCTCTGTTCCTGACTACAGTTGTCGGGATAGTCATCGCACTTTTGATGTTCTTCATAACTGAATACTACACAGCAAAGCCTTACAGGCCAGTTAGAAGCATCGCACACTCATCCCAATCTGGTGCTGCAGTTAATATCATCACTGGTCTTTCAGTAGGGATGGAATCAACACTCATGCCGGTATTAGTTATATGTGCAGGTATTTTGATATCTCACTCTTTAGCAGGCCTTTATGGTATAGCAATCGCTGCAATGTCAATGATATCTCTAACAGCAATAGTAGTTGCACTGGATAGCTACGGACCAATAACGGACAATGCCGGCGGAATCGCAGAGATGGCACACCTTCCAGACGAGATAAGAAAAACTACAGACGCACTTGATTCAGTTGGAAACACAACAAAAGCTGTCACAAAGGCATTTGCCATAGGCTCTGCAGCTTTGGCATCACTTACACTATTTGCAGCATATGTCGATGAAATTGTAAGATTTGCACCTGGGCAGGAAATTTTATTCAGCCTATCCGATGAAAAGGTCATTGTAGGACTATTCATTGGTGCCTTGATTCCTTTCCTCTTCTCATCCCTATGTATGAGGGCTGTTGGAAAAGCTGCTTTTTCCATTGTTGAAGAAGTCAGAAAACAGTTCAAAGAGATCAAGGGCATTATGGAAGGAAAGACCGAGCCCGACTATGCAAGATGCGTCGATATCGTCACAAGAGCATCATTAAAAGAATTGGTACTTCCTGGGATAATCGCAGTAGTATCTCCCTTATTAGTGGGATTCATACTTGGAAAAATCGCACTTGGCGGAATGCTAATAGGAAGCATACTATCTGGATTCTTACTGGCCTTGATGCTTGCAACTGGCGGCGGAGCATGGGACAACGCAAAGAAGTACATTGAAGATGGAAATCTTGGCGGAAAAGGAAGCCCAGCACACTCCGCAGCCGTAGTTGGTGATACAGTAGGTGACCCATCAAAGGACACAGCAGGGCCAGCAATAAATCCACTGATCAAGGTAATGAACACGCTTGCAATCATCTTTGCCGTGCTTTTCGGGTCAGGAATTATTTAATTTATTTTTTTCTTTTATTTAATTGTTAAAGCTAATTTTAACTTATTTATATTTCTATTCAAATATAAAAATACTCAGAATAAACTTAGAATTAATTTCTATAGAATCTGCCATTTTTGGGTAGTATTTAATGCTAGTTCTTGCCCTAACTTTTCTGCATCTATGTCCATCTGCATCTTTTGTGGTAGTGGGATTTGAAATAACATCTGCTCTTAAGTTCCCAGAACATTCAATAAAAGCTATTTTTCATTATCAAAATAATGAACTGGGATTTTAACTTCCCTTACTCTATTGAATCTCTTTCACCAAGCCATCTGTTTCCAGTTCTTCCATAACTTTATTAATTTGAACAAATGGAAGGTTAGATTTAGAATATAAATCTATAATATCTATTTCCTTTATCCCTTCAGATTTCAAAGATTCGAGTATTTCTTTTAGGATTAATTTAGCACCCTTATCAGATAAGACTAACTCGGAACTTTTTTTTAGACCTTCTAATTCCTTTTCCAGGATCTCTATTCTTTCGAGAAGTGGCTGTAATGCAGCAGTTTCTAAATTATTCTTATGCACTTCTAAGTAATCCATAATATACTATTAATATAAATTATTTATATAATTACTTATGACATGTTTTATTTTAATAAAGAGGATTCTTATATCTTTAGTATAAACAGAATATTTATAAAACATTTTTCTCTCTTTAAGTCATGGCTGCCTTTGCCTTCTTTATTTATGCTTTTACTTCAATATTTGTAATTGTAAATCCAATAGGCGCCATGTTTACATTTATGTCTTTGACTACTGACAAGGATCGCAAAGAAAGGATAAGATTGGCTACACGGTCTGTTTTAATAGGGTGTCTTTTGGCAATAATATTTGCAATTACTGGAGAGATTATCTTAAGATTTTTTGGAGTAACAGTTGACAGCTTGAGGGTTGCTGGGGGTATTATTCTTTTTAAAGTTGCTCTTGACATGGTCTATGCAAAAACATCTGGGAAAAATATCACTGAAGAAGAGAGAAAAGACGCAAAAGATAAAGATGATATCTCGGTTTTTCCAGTGGCAATGCCACTTCTTACAGGCCCAGGAACGATAACAACTGTGATTGTAATAATAAGGTCCGTCCCAACAGTTGAATTAAAGGCTGTGGCAATTGCGGCAATACTTGTTACCTTTGCAATCACATTTCTCATGTTTAGATTTTCTAATCAGCTTAGTAAGATACTAGGGGTTACGGTAACACTTGTCTTTACCCGTATAATGGGTCTGCTTCTTGGTGCAATTGCCATAAACTTCCTTTCAACAGGAATTATAAATATCTTTATCGGACTGATATAATAAAAAAAGAAAAACAGTTTGTCGCCCCGCTCATGTTTTTGCCAAAATATTCCTGAATGTCTCGACGTCTCGAAACGGCCTCTACAAGGTTTCAAAAGAAACATAAATGCTTCTTCTAAAGGCCTCCAAACTTACGTTTGATTAAGTATTTCGGCCATACTCAGGCATCTCTTTAATTCAGATGCTCGGAAATACATCAGTAATAAGAGACAAGCTCTTTCAATAAATGTATTTTTCAGCCTCTGAAACAAGTGACATACTTTGACATCGGCACAAGCGAAGTTTCGACCTGTGGTAATATCATTAACACTTCCATCTATACTTAAATTTTACTGTTATTGATTATTTACAATTTAGACAAATAATTTTAAAGTATATCTGATCTTATCACATTTTATATTTTCTCCAATTTTAAAATTCAGCAAATACAGTTATTTGAAAAATCTCTTATTAGATACTCTGCGATTCCATAGCCTACTTTTCCGTTCATTTGATATTCAGTTAAGGTTTCATGCATTATCGACTGCCTTTTTCCATCTCCACTTGTAAATGGAAGCTTGACATTTTTTATTATCTTGGCTTCGACTTTATGTAATTCTCCTTTTTTATCAAATAGCTCCATTCTAAACGAATTGGGGCTTCCATCTTCATTGTATTCTGTGTTAATAGTCGCTTTCATTAAAGGAATATTCTCTCCGCCACTATAGATGAAACCTGCGTCGACTTCACCTTCTGTTACTGTGAGTTTTGTTACATTTAGAGCAAGCTCTTCAGAGAATTGACATGTTAGCCATATCCACATCTTAGGCGCATTCCAGTCTCTAGTTCCCCAGG
>JAHKLW010000072.1 GCA_020854815.1 Methanofastidiosum sp.
CATATGGTTACCTTGGTCCCAAAGCTCTTGAAGCTGGGGCAAAAGACGTAATAAGAAAACCATTTAAGATCTCTGAGCTAAACGATCTAATTAACAAATATGCTAAGAAGTAGAAATAGTAATAACTCTTAAATATATTAAATTACAATTTAATATAATGGTCGTTGAAAAAAATCAAAAGAAGAAAACTCCAAAAAAATGGTTTATAATTCCAGTTATTTTTATAGCTGTATTCATATTGTTAGATAACGTTTTCTTCACCGAATATTACTCTTCTGGCCCCCCAATACCTCCGGTATTGGACCAAAACGCATCTGATGTTCAGGTTCAGGAATATGCCAATAAGATTGAAGACTTAGAAAAACTCCTTGCCATGACTCAGGAGGAAAACGAGCAACTACTCACTTATCAGAAACTTTTCATCAATTCTCAAAAAAGATCATCGCTAATTTTACAGAGATATTCTGAAAGGATAGAAAGGAATATAGTTGAAGACCAGAGAAATATGGGAAAGTTTATCATGCCAAATTCTGAAGGGATACAGAAAATAAATCAAGAAATACCTCAAGGAAATTATCTCTTGAATTCTTACAACTACATAATAGATAATTATTACTACTATTATGATCCATTTACCCGGACATCAGAAGGGACCCAAGAATGGACAAACATCAAGGCATATGATCTAAAAAATGAAAAATGGCTTGAAGTAAAACTCAGAGATTCAGTAACTCTACAAAATTTTCCAGACATTGTTTTTTACCCAGATGAGACTATAGATTTTGGCGGAGGGGATTGTGAGGATTTTGCTATTCTTTATACCTCAATGGCAATAACTAAAGGATATAGTTCATATGTTTATATTGTAGACATAGATAAAGACGGGATTAAAATACTTCATGCTATATCCACCGTTAATGATAGTATTCTTGTTGACATACCTTCAAAATTATACATAGAGGGGAAAGATTCAGAAGATCTTTTCAGCAAATATGTAACATCAATAAATGCTCAAAAAGTCACGATAGTTAATAGTTTCAATGATAAGGAATTCTCAAATATAAAAAAGACTTATACCTAACTACTCCAACAAAATTCATTATACCCGCATCTCTTACAGTAATTCTTCTTTTCTTTTTTAGGCTCCTTTTCTTCATCAAAAAGTTCCTTTACTCTTGATAGTATATCTAATACTTCTTTTTTGTCTTCTTCTTTTATAAGAAAAGGGATCCTCTGTTTAACTTGATAATACTCTAAAAATCCTAAGGGAATTTTAATCCCTCTTTCTTTTTCTAAAAGAAGAGCATACGCAGATACTTGCAATCTCTCATGTTTTCTGATACCGTTTGAAAATAAACCTGTTTTAAGTTCTACTGGGAACAGATTTCCTTCAGAATCTTCTTCAAGTTTGTCAATTTTTCCACTAAGCCCTAATTCATTTGAAGATATTGGATATTCCATATCCTTTAACATGAAGAGATTTTTGTAAAGATTTGGATCCTTCCCATAAAGGCCCATATATTTTTTGATTCTAATAGATTTTAGAAGTTCGTCTTCCTTCAATTCTTCTTGGAGCTCTTTAATAAGTTCTAGGTAATCCACACCGGCGTCTTTTAGCTTTTCCTTGTTCTTTATCATAATATTTTTGATTACCCTCTTTGAATCGGCGTAGAGTATCTTGAAGATTTCATCGATACCCATATTGCCATCTATTCTCTGTTCAATTATTATTCTTTCTCTGGAGAGAACTTCTTCGTATATTTTGTGTATTATAGTTCCCGTCAGCATCTCAGAAGTTTGGGGTAGTGGAAGTCCTTTTATTTTTTTGAGATATAACTTGTAAGGGCAGAATAGATACTCTGTAAGATCCGTGACATATATCATATCTTTATCCCCACATTAAACAATACGATAAATAATTCCGCTTAGAAGGAATATAACTAAGACAAGATACATCGCTTTCTTAATGCTTCTTTGTATCTTTCCCGGATTGTCCTTATTTTTAAGGATTCTTAGGAGTATGTATAATACATAAATTACAACTGGAGTCACTATTATCAAGTAGATATATCCATAAAGATTGCTAATAAAAGGGATATACAACAGAAAAACTGCAATCAATAAAAAAATAAAGGCCAAATTAAATGACTTAGGCTCTCCTATTATGGATGGAAGAGTTTTTGCACCTTTTTTAACATCACCTTCTAGATCTTCTATATCTTTCACAACTTCTCTTGAAACCATAGCAAAAAACGAGACAAGAGCAAGGATTAGAACGCCCTTGTAACTACCAATAGCCGTACCTCCATAAATAAAAGTTATTGAAGTAAGAAATGAAACAAGAAGATTCCCTGAAAAAGGCTTTCTCTTAAGAGTCATTGCATACAGATACATCAAGATGCAAGCTGCAACACATATAGAGAAGGCCAAAAGATTTACCATAAATGCAAGAATACACGCAACAATAAATGAAAAAATAGAAAAACTATAGGCTGCCTTTAGGCTCATTGCACCCCTGGGTAGTACTCTCTTAGGTGCATTTATCTTGTCTATCTCATAATCAAAGTAGTCATTAATTGTATTGCCACCGGCGCAAGCAAATACCGCAACAAAAAAAACTAAAATAATCTTGGGTATATCTAGGAATCCACCTCCGGCCACAAGTGCGCCTATCAAGACTGCAACTCCTGAAAAAAGTGCATTCGATGGTCTTGTTATTTCGACGAATTCTTTTACACCCATAGCATCTTCTCGATTTTTTCTAACTCTTCTATGCTGCCCGAAGTCATTGGATATTTTGGCGTGAATGGGCACTTTGGCTCTTTTTCTTTTGATATATCATAGGTATTTATCGTTCTCGCCATCTCGACTATCTCATTTTTATCATATGTCAAAACAGGCCTTAAAACTGGGACTTTAACAGTTGAGTCAAGGACAGTAAGATTTTTTAAGGTTTGGGAGGCCACCTGTCCAAGATTTTCACCAGTAACTATTGCGAAATAACCTTTTTCATTACACATTTTTTCAGCTTCTTTTAGAAATCTTCTCTTACAGAAAATACACAACCACTTTTCTTTTCCTTTTTCACATAGTCTTTGTTTTGTATCGGAAAGATATGGCACACCATCAATCACGTAATCCTTGATTTCATGGCCATATGAAAATTTTTGGAGATTTTCCTTTATATTAAGGTATTTTTGGTATCCTTCTTCTGTAATTTTAAAATGCATTAGATCAACTTTACATCCTCTTTTCATTAGTAGCCAGGCTGCAACTGGTGAGTCAATGCCGCTTGAAACAAGACATATTACTTGGCCTTGCACCCCAAGAGGTAAACCTCCAAATGCTTCAAGCCTTTCTGTGAAAAGATATGCATAATCATCAAGAAATTCTATTCCCATCTCAAAATCATAGTTCAAAAGGCTAACTTCCAGACCAAGAGATTCTTTAAGATAAGCACCCAGAACTTCATTGACTTCATTTGAAGTCATCGGGAACTCTTTGGTAATCCTCCTAGAACTAACTCTGAACTTCAAACCTTTATCTTTTGATAGCTCCAGAGACTTTTCTTTAATCTTTTCAAAATCTGCTTCCATTTTGATGGCAGGCGATAGTGATGTGATACCAAAGACATTCTTTAAAGCTATTGACGCTTCTCTAGTCTTATCGGTATAGACAATTAACCTTCCTAAAACAACATTAATCGATGAATAAGGAATATTATTTTTTTCAAGACAATCTCTCATGTTTTCCAATAGAGTTTTGTTCCACCATTTTCTTGTCTGATCGGACTTTAAGGCTATTTCTCCATATCTAACAAGGACGCAGCCTTCCAATTAGCCCCCTCCTATTTCAAGGAAGCTTTCGGCAACATAGCCAACTTGCTCCCATGAAAGCCCGTAAGTAGATATCTTAAACTTTCTTGTTCTGCCAGGTTTCATTCCAATTATGCCCCTATCTTTTAATTCATAATAAAGAAAATAGCCTTTTTTCTTGTGATTCTTTGCAATATTGTCGTAAACTGGAGTATCAAGCTTTATCAAATCGTGATTTTTAGGTTTCTCTCCGAGCTGTTTTATGTCAATTTTTTCTAACTCGCTAACAAGGTATCTGGCCTTTTTGACTTCATCGTCCCAATTCTTTACTCTCTCCTTAACAAATGGAAAAGATGCCATCAAAGCCATAAGTGATGCGCCCCTGGAAGAACATCCGAGTATCTCTAAAGGTTTTGACTTCCAGTTTGTCCCAGGTTTGAATACTTTATCTTGCCATCCTTCTTTTATTGCGAGTATCCCTATGTTACCTCCCCCGGCTGCCCATGATTTGTGACCAGAGCACGCTATAAAATCAGCACCAACTTTCTTTCCATCGATTTCCATCCTACCTGATGAGTATGCAGTATTAAGTAAAAAAGGAATAGAGTAATCATTACAAATCTTTCCAACTTCCTTTGCATCGACGAAGTTACCATATTCTCCGTCAACATGAGTCAATAAAGCAAGCTCTGGATATTTCCCAGTCTCTTTTTTGATGTTTTCAAATCCTTCGGCGTAATCTACAGGATTTATCTTGTACTCAGGCTCTCCGCTGTTTGGAACTTTGTATATTTTTAGTCCCGCCCTCTCTGCAGCAACTTCAGAGCTATAGTGCATGTTGCCATCACAAAGTATACTTCCGCCGCTTGAAATAGAATGCATCACACCGTACTTTGCTTCCCTACAGCCATTAGTTGGCAAGACATAATCCATTCCCAAGAAATCAGATACATCACCCAGAAATCCTGCTATATCTGGCTCAGTTGTAATGTGTAGAGCGCCTTTGCACCAGTCACATACAGAATATCCATCAATAAACGATATGATGGCTTTTCTGGCATCAGATGTAGTCCTACCGCCAGTTTGCAATGGATTCAGATTTATGAATGATTCTTCTCTATCCCTTATTTCAAGTTTTCCAATGTTCATTTGGACACCTTAGTTGAGATTGCATCACAATTATTTTTGATTTCATCAATAATAGCCAAAACTTGTTTTATTTCTTCTTCTTTCAATTTATGAAAAGGGGCTGTTTTTCTCCAAATCTCCCTCAAATCTTCTATTAGAAACGCCATTTGAAAAGTTTTTTCTACCACATCTTCCATGAGCATAATTATTTATAATTTTATTTAAGTATTGCCCTTGACTAGAAAAAATTTAACAGAAATCTTTAAAATTAATTACACTCTTTTAGGATAGTGGTTATAATGGTTGCAGAAAGAGTAAAACTTGTTATCCCTTCAAAAATTAGAGAGCTCTCAGAAAGAGCAAAAAAAATTGAAAATGTTATAAGCCTTGGTATAGGGGAGCCTGACTTTGATACTCCTTTGCATATAAAGGAAGCTGCAAAGACAGCCCTTGATCAAGGATTTACCCACTATACAGAAAATCAGGGCATGTTTAAAGTCAGAAAAGCAATTTCTGATAGATATATGCGATTATTTTCTACAGAGGCTCACCCTCAGAACATCCTTTTGACCGCAGGAGCATACGAAGCAGTTTATCTTGCGTTTATGGCACTTCTTAACAAGGGAGATGAGGTCTTGGTGCCTGACCCGATATTCTTATGTTACGAAAACGATGCTTACATGTCAGAATCGATACCTGTTAGAATTCCTTTATATGAAGAGAATAGCTTTAGACCCGCACAAGATGATATCCTTGAAAGAGTAAATCAAAAGACAAAAATGCTTGTTTTAAATTATCCTTCAAATCCTACCGGCGGTGTTCTCGAAAAGAAAGACTATAAGATGGTAGCGGATATATGCGAAGATAATAATCTATACCTACTATCTGATGATACTTACGAAGAGATTGTTTATGATGGATACAAGCCAGACTGCTTTTTGAACTATTATGATAAAACAATAATTACAAACTCTTTTTCAAAAAACTATGCAATGACCGGATGGAGAGTTGGATTTGTAGTAGCTGAAAAAGAGATGCTTACTCCAATGCTTAGAATCCACCAGTATGCAGTTTCATGTTTGAATACTCCATCACTGGAAGGAACATATACTGCATTAACATCTTCACAGCAATGCGTATCTGATATGGTAAGAGAGTATGAGAGAAGACGAAATCTTATCGTAAAAGGGCTGAACAATCTCCCAGGTGTTTCTTGTATAAATCCAAAAGGAACATTTTACTGCTTTGCCAATATAACAGAAACAGGTATGACTTCAAGAGAATTTTCTGACTTCATGCTTGACAATGCTAAAGTTGTAGTTGTTCCAGGAGATGCTTTTGGGGATAGAGGAGAAGGATTTATTAGATGCTCTTTCGCAACTGACTATGCAAAGATTGAAGAGGCCCTACTCAGGATGGAGAAGGCATTAAAATCATTTTGATTTTTTTATTAATATATATGCCCCAACCATTATTAACAAACCTCCAGTCCACCCTACTACTGTAAGTTTTTCGCCCAATATGAGATATGAAAGCAATGCCGATACTAGGGCACCCATTAAGAAGAATAATGTTGCAGTCAAGGGACCTTCAATTTCAATACCTCTATAGTAGAGGAAAATAAATATGATTTCCAGCAGTGCCAATGCAAGTATGGTGTAAGGAATTGAAGAAATAGGTGAGAGGGTAGTGAGGCCAAAAAGAGCAGATATTACAACGACTATGAAAATTGAGCCAATCAGGATTCTTATAGCTGAAATCATATAGGAGTTTACTTTTTTCATAGTTATTTTAGCCAAAACGTTTGTAAAACCCACTTGCATGGATGCCAGAAGAACTAATATATCTCCCCAGTGTGGATTCAAGGCTTTCCCATCAGTTGATATAAGATACATCCCGAGGAACATTATTACCATTGACGTGTACTGGCTCTTTTGAATCTTGTCCTTCAGCAAGAAATGTGAAAACAAGGCAGTAAATATAAAGACAAATCTAAATATGAATCCTGCATTTATTGCAAGTGTATAAGCCTGACCAAGATAAAGAGTCATCATTGCAGTACCGCTTCCAATTATCCCAATGATTGTTAGGTCTCTTTTTGGTAGTGGGACCTCATAGTTGACTTTATCTTTTAATAAAAATATTGCCAAAATCATCATTGGTATTGACAAAAGGGATCTGGAGGATACAAGACTATACGATGAGTATCCTTGGTTTAAGGCCATCTTCACAAGGATAATCGAAAATCCATACAAAGCAGATGAGATAGATAAAACAGCGATGCCTTCAGTTTTCATAAGAGATCTCCGATACTAAAATCTTTCATATCTGTTATATATGCTTTTTTCGTAAGCTTTTTATATAATTAATTTAATGTGGATTAGACTAGGCCGGGAGGTTAGGCGCCTTCTGTTACCTCAAACCGTCTTAAGAGGGGCCGAAGCCTGGAAAGCAGTTGGATACCTATATGGTGGAGTCCCTACGACGTTGAAGCCATGTCCTGCAGGATTGGCGGCGGAGCAGTCTATTTTGGAAGAGATGGACGAACCCTTCACCTTTCGAATCCCGCCAGGCCCGGAAGGGAGCAACGGTAGGGAGGACGTTTAATGCTTGCAGGGTAGCAGGGTCGAGTACGGGGGAATCCCTCCCTTGTAGTCTATTCTGCTCATTTCCAGGCGTGTCACTATCCATAAATTTAAAAACAAACTTAAATCATTTATTCTAAGCCGAGGTGGCCCAGCCTGGCACGGCGCGGGATTGCTAATCCCGTTCTCCCTGTGAGATCTAGGGTTCAAATCCCTACCTCGGCGCTAAGTCCGTTTTTCTCCCACATTTTGAACAGGAAAGCCAAAAAAGTAAAATTGAGCATCCCGCGCCTAAACACCCGTCAGGAGTTTAAGCGGTCTCTTTCTTGATACGATATCGCATTAGTTCATGAGAGATTATTCTCATTATCATTTCTGTGTCTTGAACTAATCCCTCATCGTCTTTCATTTCCTGAAGGGTGGCATAATCAGATCTAGGTAATCTGATCATTATTTCTTTTTTGTCTGATTTTGTCATGGAAATACCACCTTTCATAAACTAATTATAGAGTTATTCTATATATAAATCTATCGAATTTCTAAAATAGGTATTAAACTATCAATATTGTTTTTTTAAAATTGTGTTACATTAACGAAAGCTTTATAAATATGTTGTAATAACTTTATAATAACTATAAAAGTAATTTTATAGCAACTAATAGAGGAGTTATTATGGCATATACATTCGTAAGAACTCTAAGAAAATTGAGTAAGGACATGGTGGGATTTACACTTCCTACCGAATTAAGCAAAGTTATCGAAGTAGGAAAAGGCTACACGATAACAATCGATGAAATAGGAGTAGAAACCAGACCGGAGGTGAAAAATCCATGACATGGGAGCTAAAATGTGATAAGTGCGGAAAGTCTGTTGCAAAC
>JAHKLW010000073.1 GCA_020854815.1 Methanofastidiosum sp.
AAAGATTCTTTGGAACGCTTGAGCAGAAGCTAAAATACTTCAAATCAATAGAAGAGTTCATGAACTTCTACAACAAGAAGCGACCCCATATGAGCTTAAATCTTGACGTGCTTGAGACGCCAGAAAAGGCATTTTACAGAAAGCTAGAATCTGGCAGTAATTTGCCAGATACTACCTAAAATAGGGGAGATTTTTTAATGAAAGGAAAAGGAAATAATTACAGGATAAGACAGAAATAATAAAATTTTAGTTTAACATTTTGTGTATCCACAGCATTTGCAACTAACGCAACCTTCAGAAAAAACTAATACTTCCCCACATTCTGGACACTGTGCTGGCATTCCTGTATGGTTAGATCCACCATTTGAAGTCACTACAACATCCAATCTTTCTTGTTTTGTATTAAGTTCTTTCTTAATGTATCTATCCAAAACGATAGCTATTGCATCTGCACATGAATGAACTGGAATCCCTTCGTCCCACGTTGGCATTGGACATCTGATATGTCTTAACTGTTCCAGTATGGATTCGATTCTTATCCCGGACCTCAAAGCTAATGAGATTAGTCTTGCTATGGCTTCATTTTGGCTTGCTGGACAACCTCCAGATTTACCCATTTGCATAAAGATTTCACAAAGCCCATACTCGTCTTCATTAATTGTAACATATAGGTTGCCACATCCAGTCCTTATTTTTTCCGTGAATCCTTTGGTAACTTTTGGCCTTGGCCTTGGGGCTTTTTGAATGGCCGTTTCTTTTTTGTTCACTTTTCCAATATTCAAAACTTGTTCATCTCTAGACCCGTCTCGGTATATAGTGGTTCCTTTGAGGCCACTTCTATATGCTAAAAGGTAAGATTGCATGACATCGTTCTCAGTTGCACTCTTGGGAAAATTAATTGTTTTGGAAACGGCATTGTCGGTGTACTCTTGAAATGCTGCTTGGATTCTGATGTGCCACTTAGGAGAAATATCATGGGCAGTTACAAATATTTTCTTAAGGTCGTCAGGCACTTCATCAATATTTTTTAGAGTTCCTTCTTTTGCAATTTTCTTCATCAACTCTTGCGTGAAGATGCCTCTTTCTTTAGATATTTCAGCAAAAACAGGATTTATTTCTAAGAGCTCATCATTGTCCATAACGTTCCTGATATAGGATATTGCAAATATTGGCTCAATTCCACTTGAACTACCTGCTATAAGACTTATAGTACCTGTTGGGGCAATTGTAGTAACTGTTGCATTTCTAATGTGGGATTCTCCCCTCTCATGGAATACACTTTTCTCAAAATTGGGGAATGGCCCTCTCTTTGAGGTAAGCTCTCTTGAAGTTTCTGTAGCTTCTTCTTTCACGAACTTCATTACACTTTTTGCAAGGTCGACTGCATCTTCAGAATTGTAAGGTATTCCCATTCTTAAAAGCATATCAGCGAATCCCATGACACCTAAACCTATCTTCCTATTCCCTTTTGTCATGTCTTCAATCTGGGCCAAAGGGTATCTATTTACATCAATAACATTGTCTAAGAAATGAACTGACTTTTTTATCACATCCCTTAGATGATCAAAATCTATTTCATATCCTTTAGAGGATTTCTTTAAGAATTTTGAGAGATTAATAGAGCCAAGATTACATGATTCATAGGGAAGAAGTGGTTGTTCACCACACGGATTGGTGCTTTCAATTTCACCTATAGCAGGGGTTGGATTTCCCCTATTTAGCCTGTCAATAAATACTATTCCAGGCTCTCCATTTTTCCATGCCATGTTGACTATAAGACTAAATACTTCTTTTGCATTTAATTTTCCATCTACTTTTCCAGTTCTTGGATTGAAAAGTTTATAGTCTTTTCCATTCTCAAATGCTTGAATGAATTTATCTGTTATGGCAACAGATATGTTAAAATTATTAAGTTTAGTATTTTCTTCTTTACATTTAATAAATTCTAGAATATCAGGGTGGTCAACTCTTAAAATGGCCATATTGGCCCCCCTTCTTGTTCCACCTTGCTTTATGGTCTCTGTAGCTGTGTCAAATACAGTCATGAAAGAAACTGGGCCACTAGAGATACCTTTAGTTGTTAAAACTACGTCATTTTTTGGCCTGAGTCTAGAGAAAGAAAAACCTGTTCCACCCCCACTTTTATGTATTAAAGCAGTATATTTTATTGCATCAAAAATACTATCAATAGAATCATCAACGGGTAAAACAAAACATGCAGATAACTGCCCGAGTTCTCTTCCAGCGTTCATAAGTGTTGGTGAATTCGGAAGAAATTCAAACTTTGTCATCATCTCATAAAAATCTTTAGTTAATCCTTCGACATCTGCATTGTCATCATAAATTAAATCCGCAATTGCAATGCTTTTAGCAACTCTCAAAAAAAGATCATTTGGATTTTCTACAACATTTCCTTCTTGATCTTTTTTTAGGTACCTCCTTTCTAATACTTTTATCGCATTATCTGATAAATTTAATGGCTCTTCTGCATAATCAGTGTTACCAATCTTATCATAATTATAATTCTCAGAAACTGCCATGCTAATATAAATCCCTCCAAATTATATGTTGTCCAAACTATTTAATTGATTTATTTCTTAATTATAAATCTTTTGGTAAACGATTTTTAAAATTTGATATTGCAAAAATTATTCTATTCCAGAGCGTTTTACTATTTCTAAAATCATCACTAATAATGGTATGAATATTTTTTACATCATTACTTATATAAATAAATTATATTTTTTAATAACTATGCATAAAACAGCGAGCATTGATATTGAAAAAGACATTATAAAAGAGAATTCAAGATTAGCAAATGAGAATAGAACTCTTCTAAAAAAATATGGAATTAAATCCTATAATGTAATGGGTGCTATAGGTTCTGGAAAAACTTCTCTAATCGAAATTGCAATTGATTTCTTAGTAAAAAAAGGGAAAAAAGTTGGCATTATTGCGGGAGACGTAGTTGCTGAATACGACTCCAATAGATTTAGGAAACATGAATGCCTTGTAATCCCTCTAAATACAGGCAAGGAATGCCACTTAGATGCACATTTAATATCCCATGAACTGGAGGAGCTAGAAGAAAGAGGAATACTTCAAGACCTTGATTATCTCCTAATGGAAAATGTAGGTAATTTGATATGCCCTTCGGATTTTACGCTTGGTGAAGATGAAAGAATTGTTATTGTTAGCGTAAGTGAAGGAGATGATATTGTACTGAAACATCCCATAATATTCAGGTTTTCTGACATATGTGTAATAAACAAAATTGACATTGCCAAGGCCGTTGATGCAAGTCCAAGAAAAATGGAAAGGGATTGTCATTCACTAAATCCTAACATAAAAATCATTAAAACTTCAGTAAAGAAAAATATAGGAATAAATGAATGGTTAGAAATATTCGAATAAGCATCTATTATTAGACAATCTAATTATTTATAATTTTTCAAAAATTTTCTAGTATCTTCAGTATCCATCCACCCTTCGTCCAATTGTTTTATAACTTCATCAATTCTATCAATGTTTGTTAATAGAGTCTGTTTTATTTCTGGATCATTAATTCTAACCTGAGTGAAAGTATTAAGTATTGCTAATGGATTCCTAATATGATCAATTAGATGGGCAAAATGTTCAATATTATTCTCTATTTGAACTAAAGCTTTCTTTCTTTCGGTAATGTCCCTAAATGCAGTTACTGCACCTATAACTTCGCCCTTATCTATAATAAATTTATTATCAGCTTCTACTATAATGATGTCACCATCTTTATGTTTTAATTCAAGTTCTATTTTTTCATCAGAATTATTATTTATGCCTTGTCTGAACATTTTAGCTAAAGCTGGAACATGTTTAACATCAATTATTCCAACTCCCATAAAACTTTTTCCAATTAATTCTAATTTTTTGTAGCCTAATTTAGTTTCAACTCTTTTATTTATCTCTAGTATTTTTCCATATTTATCAACATAGAGGATAATGTCTCCAACTGTATCAAGTATAATCTTATGTTTTCTTTCAGCGTCGGTCATTATTATTTGAGACGATTTTATTTTGTTAAATCCACGATTGATGAGATAGAAGATCAACAATGAAGTCAAAAAAATAAATAAAATATCCTTAAAAGATTGAAAAAAAATCAATTTCGGTATATCTATTATACGTGTTGCAAGAAAGGCATCAGAAAATAGAATCCATATGACCCCTATAACTAGATAAACACTGACAATGATGAGGGGATTACCAAAAGAAATTTTTTCATCTGCATGGTCCATGAAAATACCTTTATCGCCATATTATAGCTTTAATAGTATTGTTATATATTATTATATTAACTTATGGGTAAAGATAAATCTATAGTGAATGGTAGACTAATAAAAATATATAAAAATTAGTCTATAAATTCAATAATTACTTCTTTTACATCCCATAAAGTTTCAATCTTTTCTTTAGTCTCTTCTCTTATCGAATTGGCGAATTGATGATTAGACGGTAAATCAATTGTGAGAAAAACTTTGCCACTGTCAATTTCTATCTTTTTAATGAGATTTGTTCTTACAACATCAAGCCCAGTTAAAGGATTCATTACTTTCTTCAATCTATTATTTACGACCTCAATTGTTGTAGGTATTTTTTCAGCAATGATTCCGTGTTTTTCTTCATAATTTTGTATTGCTGCCCTCAATCCTTCAACTGCTAATACCGAGCAATGCGCTTTTATTGTAGGTAATCCGCCTAAAGCATCTGCTGCCTGCTGCCATGTGATTTTCTTCGCTTCTTCAAGAGTTTTACCTTTGGCCATATCTGTAATGATCGAACCAGTTGCGATATTTGATGCGCAACCATAAGATTCAAATTTAATATCCTCAATAACTTTAGTTTCAGGATTTACTTGTATATAGACTGAAACCATGTCTCCACATGCAGGACTTCCTTCAGTTGCTTTGCCATCAGGATTTTCTAGTTTACCTACATTATGCGGATGACGAAAATGTTCCAACACTTTTTCACTATATGGAAATTTCATATCATTCCCTCCTTACTAATTCTTACCCAAGGGGCTAATTTTTCTAAGTTCAGTTACTACTTCTGCGATATTGTTCACTACAGAATCAACATCTTCCATATTATTGTATCTACCAAATGTAAATCGAACAGATCCATGCGCTCTTTCATGATCCCCCCCTATGCCCATTATAACATGGCTTGCCTCAAGAGACTTGCTGAAGCATGCTGACCCTGTGCTGACCGAAAATCCCCTCATATCGAGATGAAGAGTAATTGATTCACCTTCGACATAATGGAAGGTAATATTAGCATTTTGAGGAACTCTTTTTTCTTTGTGACCATTCAATGTTGTGTCTGGTATCTCACTCAATACTCTCTTAATAAGGTGATCCCTCATCTGCTCCATTTTTTTAGTTTCTTCTGAGGATATCAATTCAATAGCTTTTGCGAATCCTACTGCCCCGGGAATATTTTCTAATCCTGCACGTTTGTTAAATTCTTGAAATCCTCCGTCCATCCACTTTGAGATTGGAGTATTCTTACGAATAAATAATGCTCCCGTTTCTTTAGGCCCATGGATAGTGTGGGCAGACAAAGTAACTAGATCAACTGGAATTTCCCTAACATCAATTGGAACTCTTGTAAAGGTATGTGTTGCATCTGTATGAAAAAGTACTCCTTTATTTTTACAAATGCTTGCTATTTTAGCAATATCTTGCATTGTGCCTATTTCTTGATTAGCATGTTGGATTGATACTAGGATAGTGTCTTTTCTTATAGATTTTTCAAGCTGGTCAAAGTCAATCAAGCCATATTGGTCGACATCAAGATAGGTAACTTCAAATCCCTGTTTTTCAAGGCTCCTTGCACTGTTAAGAACTGGAAAGTCTTCAATTTTTGATACTATAATATGCTTACCTTTTTTTTCTTTTAGGGCCATTGCAACTCCTTTTAAGGCCATGTTACTAGATTCAGTGCTTCCTGAAGTGAAAACAATTTCTCCAAAATCAGCCCCCATATAATTGGCAATAAATCCTCTAGCCTCGTCTAACGCTTCTCTTGCTTCAATGCCTAAAGAGTATCCAAATTCTGAAGTTGCAACTGCATAAACTTCAAAGAAATATTTTTTCATAGATTCTAAAACCCTCTCATCCAATCGTGTAGCAGCTGCATTATCAAGATAAATATTTTTTTCCATTATATTCACCATATTATATAAACAGTGTCATGCTTGATTCCATTGCTTCTTGAATATATGTCCCAACGGAACAATAATCATTAATTAGGTCTTGCCTTAGATCTTCAGGCTTTACACCCATTATCTCCATAGTCATATCACAAGCCAGTATTTTACCACCAAGTTCTTTGAAATCTGTAATCAGTTTCTCTAGAGAAGCTACATTGGCTTTTTTCATTTTCTTCTTTATCATCATTTTTCCCAAACCAAGCATATTCATCTTTGAGAGTGGACCTTTATCAAGCCCACCTTTCTTCAATCTCTGAAGTCCAAAAAAAGTGAAATACAAAGAAACTTCCATACCCATTGAAAGAGCACCGTTTCCAACTATTAAGGCACTATAAATTTTATCCATATCTCCACTGTGAACAATTATCGTAGCTTTATTCTTTTTTGAATTAGTTAAATCTTGCATATTTTTATCTTCCATGTGCTGCCCTCCTCTTCGATAGATATAATCTTATACCCTAAAGCCTTTACAGCCATTGGTATTTCCTTTTTAGAGGTAGGGTGTGTTCCCTCTATCTCAACTATATCTCCTGTCGCTGCTTTTCGTAAAGCTTTTCTGCACTCAACTAGTGGCACAGGACAAGTTTGACCTTTAACATCGACTTTTATTTCAGCCATTCTTTCAACTCCTAAGTGATTATTATGATACTAGGCATATTGTCTTTCAATATCTTTATTGTTCAATGTTAAAAGCCTAACGGCAATAATTAATATATATAAAAATTTTTAATACTTTTAAAAAAATATAGATTCTAGATTTGAAAAATATTCAATATAAATAAACGAAAAATAAATGAAATAAAATAATAACAAAGAGTAACAAAAAATTATCTAACAATAGCTTCTACGGGGCATATATGGGCACATAAACCACATCCAGTACATACTGTTGGATTAACACTTGAGTGGCCATCTTTAAATTCTAGAGCAGGACATCCTGATAGCTTTATACACGCCTTGCAAGCTCTACACGTCGAGACTTCTACCCTGTATATAGGCCGCTTATCTATGCCTTTTAAAAGAACACATGGCCCTCTGGATACAATAGCATAAACCTGTTCGCTTTCAAGTGCTTTTTTTAGGGCAACTTCAATTTGTGTTACATCACTCGCATTTACGACTTCAACTGGGATATCCATACCAGAAATCAACTTCTCAATAGATACAGAACTTGCAGGATCTCCCATAGCAGTTAGCTGTGTTCCTGGATGTGGTTGATGGCCTGTCATAGCTGTGGTTAAATTATCAAGAACCACTGCAACAATCTTAGAATTATTATATTTTGCATTTAGTAAAGGAGGTATTCCTGCATGAAAAAATGTGGAGTCCCCCAAAGTTGCAACTATTGGCTCATTTACAGATTTTGCAAGACCACAGGCTATTCCAAAACTTGAACCCATTGAAATGCAGGTATCAACTGTCTGAAGCGGTCGTGGAAATCCTAAAGTATAACAGCCGATATCGGAAGGAAATATAGCCTTGCCCCTAGTAACTTTTTTTATTGCATAAAATGTTGATCTGTGTGGGCAGCCAGCACATAATAGAGGGGCCCTGGTGGGTATAATAATGGTTTTAGGTTGTTCTTTGGATACATCGATTCTAAAAAATCTTGAGAGTATTTCGGTTACTAAATCCGTAGAAAATTCGCCGATTCTTGGGAATATATTCTTGCCATATATCTTTAAGTTCAATTGATTTTCAAACATTATCATTTTTACATCATTTTCAATAACTGGTTCAAGTTCTTCAACTATTATGACCTTTTCTAGATCTTTAATAAATGACAAGACTTTATTCTTTGCTAAAGGATGTGAAATCCCAATTTTTAATATTGGAGGTTTAATGCCCAAAATATTAAGAGTTTCCATCAAATAATTAAAAGATGTCCCAATGACAATTATTCCAGTTTTTCCCTCTCCAGGTATGGAATAATTAAAATTAGATTCTTCAACAAATTCTTTAATTTTTTCCATTTTTTCTAAAAGTTTTTTGTGTAATACTCTTGTATGGGATGGTACAGCAACATACTTTGTAACATCCTTTGTGAATTTACCTTCTCTTTTTTGGATATTAATTTCTCCTAGTTCTACATCTCCTCTCCCATGACATACCCTAGTAGTTGGTCTTAAAATTACAGGTATAGAAAACAACTCAGATAGATCATATGAGAATATTATCATATCCCTACATTCCTGAGCGGAAGATGGGTCTAAACATGGTACATTTGCAAATCTTGCAAATAACCTGTTGTCCTGCTCATTCTGAGAAGAATGGCAATCTGGCTCATCGGCTGAAACAAGGACAAATCCACCGTCAACGCCGGTATATGCCAGAGTCATTAGTGAGTCAGATGCAACGTTTACTCCAACATGTTTCATTGTTACAAGGGCTCTTTTTCCGGCCCAAGATGCTCCAATTCCCACTTCAAGAGCAACCTTCTCATTAGCGGAAAATTCAACATAAACACCATACTGTTTGGCAAATCGTGCAGCAGTTTCAGGGATTTCTGTTGACGGAGTACCCGGATAAGCTGCAACAACTTCAACACCAGCTTCAAATGCACCTAAGGCAATTGCTTCATTGCCCATTAGAAGTTCTCTTTTCATGATTTATCAAAGATTAACTCTTTTAAAAAACTTATTATTAGTAAATATCTTAAAAATAATTTCTAAGCTATTAAATCAATTCAATTGTATTCTATTTGCTAGAACTTTTAATTAATTTGTTTTAATCAAATCTTATTATTTTAAATTTCCGTAATAATTAAATATAACGAATATATAATGTTTACATGAGTTCTTTGTCTCTACAAGAAAAGCTAACCAATATCCTAAAATTGGGCCGTTTCTTTTTTGTTCTCGGCGGATTCTTTCTTTTTTTAGTAGGGGCCTTTTTTGCTATATTAACAGGTGCAGAATTAAACATTGGAAAATTATTTATTGGCTACTTGATTCTTTTTCTAGGCCATTTATCCGTTTCTTATAGTAACGATTATTTCGATTTTGAAGCTGATAAATTAGGTGAAAGAACTAATGTTAGTGGCGGTAGTGGAATACTACAACTTGATCCATCTCTAAGAGAAGCTTCAAAATGGATAGCATTGTCTTTAATCTTTATTTCAATTATTATTGGGAGTATTTTTACCGTATATTATGACTATGCATTATTTTTCTTAGGTTTTGTTATCTTCGGGAATCTTCTCGGATGGTTTTATACTGCACCCCCAATTAGATTGTCATATAGAGACCTAGGAGAAATATCCACAATGCTTGCAATAGGTTTTATAGTCCCTGGGATGGGTTACTACGTAATGAAAGGCTTTATAG
>JAHKLW010000074.1 GCA_020854815.1 Methanofastidiosum sp.
CTTTTGCCTGCTTTCTGCTTTTCTTGCAATGGCAATTGATGAGGTCACTTCAATTATTTTTGTTACAGCCGTTTTGCTTGAAATAACAGATTATTTTGATGTCAACCCTGTTCCATATGTTATTTCTTGTGTCATGGCAACTAATATCGGCAGTTCTGGAACAGTTCTTGGTAATCCTATTGGGATATTGATTGCGATGAGGGGTAAATTATCATTTGAGGATTTTATTATATGGGCATTTCCAGTTGCAATAGTATCTTTGATAGCGACTATCCTAATAGTATTGTTCTGGTACAGAAAGGACGTGGCATTGTTTAAGTCTAGAATAAGATTAAAAATGAGAACAACAGAAAAATTGGCTTTTCAGGATGAATGGGAATTTGTACCAGACAAGAAAGAGTTTAAGATAGGTGTCGCAATATTTGTATCCACAATAGTGCTTATTGCTATGCACAAAAGACTTGAATCTTTATTTGATCTTCCACATAATACACTTCTTCTAGCAGCATCCTTAATAGGTGCAAGCATGGTAATGTTATGGAAAAGAACAAAAGCCAGAGAGTATATCGAGAAAGACGTGGATTGGTGGACACTGATATTTTTCATGATGCTGTTCGCAAAGGCGGGTACCTTGAAATTTACAGGTGTAACAGATATAATTGCGCAAAGCGTTGCAGGGATTGCTGGTAGCCTCCCAATTCTTACAACAATGATATTGTGGATAGCTTCTCTTGGTTCAAGTCTTCTTGATAATGTAGTTTTAGTTGCTGCATTAATACCAGTTGTCGAAAGTTTTAATAGCCTTGGAATTAATACTTTTCCATTATGGTGGGCTCTTCTGTTTGGTGGATGTTACGGAGGTAACATTACAATGATAGGGAGTACTGCAAATATAGTTGCTTTAGGTATATTAGAAAAAAGAAAGAAATATAGCATGAGTTTCATGAAGTGGTTATGGATTGGGCTTGTAGTAGGCGGAATATCAACACTGATAGCAAATTTAGTCTTGGTGTTCTTAATACCCTATATGCCAATAAGGTGATAATATGAAAATATTGATGTGTACTGATGGCTCCTTTTATTCTGATAGCGCTTTAGCTTATGGCGCACAACTTTTTTGTAAATCTCAAGAACATGAATTAGTCGTTTTATACGTCATGCCAAAAGTTCATGAAGAGTTCAAATTTTATGAAAGAAAATTCAACGAGGAAGTAAGAAAGCTAAAAGAAGTTAAACTTAAAAATGCGGAAACAATCGAAGATTTAAAAAATCTTAAATCAGTTGACATCAGCTTTCAAATTCTTGAAAATGCTTACAAACTTTTGATGAAATTTGGACTTGAACCAAAAACCAAAGCAAGATCTGGAAATCCTGCTAATGAGATTCTAGCTGAAGCAGAAGATGGAAAATACGAGTTAATCATCATGGGCCAATACGGATTTTCTAAAGCAAAGAATTCTGCTCTTGGAAAAGTAGCTTCAGCAGTTGTCACAAATAGTAAGGTCCCTGTTCTTATAGTTAAATAATATTATTATTTATTTTTACTTAAATCACAGAAATATTTTATCTTCGCGCTGTGTTCCATCATAGTAGTATGGACATATGCATCTTCCAAGATTTTACCAACTGCGAATGTGCCGTGAGCTTTAACAACACACCCTTTATGCTTCTCAAGAGCTTTTGCGGCATTTGTTGCTAGTTCTTTTGTACCAATATGTCCAGTTACTATTGGTATTTCATGGAAAAAGAATTTTCCTTCAGAGTCGTAAGGTTCAATCGATTCATCATGCAAAATGGATTCTATAACTGCAAATGGGCAGTGTGCATGAATAATTGCAAGTGCCGATGTTCTTCTGTATATCTCCCTATGCACTATAGTTTCACTTGAAGCGATAAGATCAAGCGATGAAGGTTTGTTGAGATCTACAGTGACAACTGACGCCTCCGTTATTTCATCAAGCATACATCCACTTCTAGTAACAGTAATACTATCTCCCACTCTAACGCTTATATTGCCAAAATGAGAGCTGAGATAACCTCCGTCAACAAGTTTTTTACCGAACTTTCCTATTTCTTTCCACATAAAAATTTCCCCTCATTTTTTAAGTCAAGTGATTCGAGTCTTTCCATTGTTGGAATCCCATTATTCCATCCCCTATAGGTATAATACTCATCAAGGACTGAATTAAATTCTACCTTTGATATTCCATCATTACCGAAAAATCTCTCTGGAAGAGTATCTTCAGCATAAGACATATTCTCCCTAAGATTGAATAACCTTTCAAGATTATATATCCTCTCTCCTGCTTTTATGAACTCTTCAGATGTATATACTTCACCAACACTAGCTGAAAGTAAATTCGAATATTCTTCTTCTGACAATGCAAACGATGAAAACTGGCACATTATCAATGAGTGAACGCTTGCCGAAATATTTTGAAATATCTGTATAAGGCCGCTTTTACCAGAAAACGATAGCCTATCAATCAGCTTTGGTTTACCCAATATTTCTGGGCCCACCATATAAGCCCTTAGATGGCATGCACCCCTGTTTGAAGTTGCATAACTTAAGGCAAGCCCCAAGACACCCCTAGGATCATATCCTGGTATCTCTAATCCCTTTACAGACATAGAAGATTCTTCTCTGCCCTTGGCTTTTGAATATCTAAAGGATCCCTGGCTCAAAGGCCCTCCTTCCACTATCTCTTTAAGCGGTTTTTGAATATCCTTATCGCCTTCTAATTCTATATAACAACTGACAGCATTTCCCGCCGAAATGGTATCGACACCATAATCGTTACAAACATAATTTGCCTGTATAATCTTTTCAATATCATCATTCATCGAATTTGGCCCAAACATCGCAATAGTTTCATATTCAGGTATTTCTATACCTCGTTTCCTATCTTCACGTTTGCAGGCTATAAAGCAGTTGTAACAAGTTTTTTTCTTAATATCATAATTCTCTGCAATAAATTCCCCGGAAACTTTGTAAGCATTTTCAAAATGCACCTTTCTAAAATTATCAGTTGGCATTATCCTCATCGTGTTGATAAGATTAACAAGCGAAGGGGTGCCATAATACGCTAATCCTTTTGAGGCAACAGGCGACGCATTTAATAGTCTCATTGATTCTGATATATACTTCTTCATTTTTTCACTGTCAGATATACCAATCTCCTTATTTCCTCTGACAATAAATGCCTTCAATTTCTTTGAGCCCATCACAGCGCCAAGGCCACCCCTACCACATGCATGAGTATATTCACTCATTATCGAAGAGATAGGTATTAATTTCTCGCCTGCTTTTCCTATGCATGACACTTTAAATTTATCGCTAGATAAAACTGATGTAGATTCCTTAACGTTTTTACCCCAAATATGCGAGGCATCTTTTAAATCAACGTGACCATTATCAATCTCAATATAAACAGGTTTTTCTGAAGTGCCTTTTATAACGACAACATCATATCCTGCCATTCTTAGCTCTCTGCCAAAAAAGCCACCGGCACTAGAATCAAAAATAGTGCCTGTAAGTGGGGATTTGGAAACAACTATGTGTCTACCTGAAAGTGGAACAACAGTCCCAGTCAAAGGACCAGTTGCAAATATCAAAATGTTGTCATCTGAAAGAGGCTCTGTATGTGGAGAGAGCATATCAAAGAGCAGTTTGACCCCGACACCCCTACCACCAATAAATTTACTAGTTATTTCATTTTTTAGTTTTTTTTCCTCTATCTTTTGCGTATCTAGACTTATCTCAAGAAGTTTTTCTATATGGGGCAAATGGATCTCCATTTCAACTAAAATTATGTTACTTTAAGAAGTTTTCTTTTTTATAGTTTGCATTTTATTTAATATTAGTTAAGAATTTCGCAATAATAAAGCAAATGCATATAAAGACTTTTTAAAACAATCCGTTGAGTATGAATAATACACCAAACAATATGGGGTTTTCCCCATCAAACTCTACATTCAATGTTAGTATATCAAAAAACTTTGCCATACCAATGGCAGAGATAATCGGAGATAGGATAGTTTTTTTCAATAACGCACTCCTAAATATGACCGGTTTTTCAAGAGACGAGTTAGAAAATATTCCATTTTCAAAACTTCTATGTCCCAGCGGAAGAGAAAATATACTATTTGTCCTTAATTCAAAGACCAAAGAAAGCATATTCTCCTATAACACAACAGCTTCTGTCATAAATAAAAGCGGCGGCGACATATTCTGTGAAATTAAGTTTGATTTTCTAGACAGAGAGGGAACTAAAACAATAATAGCATCATTTAAAGAGATTGATCAATCAAAAGGAATCAATCTATCTCCCTTAATATCAGAAAAACTTGACTCTATTAAAAGGCTTTCAGCAAGTCTTTCTCATGAAATTAATAATCCCTTAAATGTAATTGTTAATTATTTGTACATAATTGAAAATACTCAAGATGCAGATAAGAGGAAACAATACATAAAGATTGTAAACTATGAAGTTGAAAGAATTGCCAGTATCCTGAACTGGCTTCTAGATTTCTCATCATATATGCACGGGAATATCTCTGCAATTGACGTTGACAGTGAAATAAAAAAAGCCATAGAATTAGTCCAAGATGATTTTACCTCAAAAAATATATCCATTTCATTCAACGAATGTGGCGATTGCATTGTTCCCTTTACCGAAGGTCAACTTCAAAGAGCCGTCATGAATCTACTCTTAAATGCTAAAGATGCGGTCATGAATATAAACCGCAATGGGCTTGTAACAATAGAAACTACCAAAGATAATGACTATATTGAGATTAAAGTTTTTGACAATGGTGTAGGTATATCCCCTGAAAATCTTGAAAGAATATTTGATCCTTTCTATACAACTAAATCTTTTACAAATAATAGGGGTATTGGTCTACCCATGACACACAGGATAATAGAGTCCCATGGGGGCAAGATTTATGTCGATAGTACTGTAAATAAGGGAACTATTGTTAAGATATACCTCCCCAGGAGACGAATTGATGGAAAAGGATGAATTCAGGATCTTAATAGTTGACGATGAAGCAAACATAAGAGAAAGTCTGAAACTCATCTTAGAAACGGAAGGCTATAACGTACTTGATGCCGATAGCGGCGAAGAAGCAATAAAACTATTTCAGACTAGTAAAATAGACCTTGTTCTGCTTGACCTCAAGATGAAAGGCATGACTGGTGAGGAAACTTTAAAACATATTAGAGACATCGATTCTGAAACAATGGTTATAATCCTAACAGGGCATGCCACGCTTGACTCCTCACTTGAAGCTATTAAATATGGGGCTTACGACTACATGAAAAAGCCTGTAAGTGTAAACGAAATAAGGCGTCTTGTTTTCAAGGCATATGATCGATGGAAACTGTCCAATCTTGTTAAACACTATAATGCTGAACTAAAACAGAGATATGTAAAAAGAAACAAAGAGTTAATTTCTGTGATTACTTTAGCTGAAAAACTAAGAGAAATCGAATCACTTGATAAAGGATGTAAACTAGTCGTTGATACAATTCATGATGCCGTTGGATTTGACAAAGTAGTTTTTTTCTCAGTTGACGGCGATGGAACCCCTAGAGTCTTAAATAAAAAAGGATTTGATTCAAAGGAAGCAAAAAAACTCCTTGATATTTATAATAATTTCAACAATAAAAATAACTCTCTTAATTCAAAGAATAATTTTTTTTCACCCATATTTTTTGAAAAGGATATAATTGGAGCGTTGTATGTAGAGAAATTAGACGCCAGCCTAGAAAAGGAGGATGAAAACCTTATAACATTAATATCTGGTGAAGCAACTTCATTTCTTTTGAGATTTAAATACAATATAATTACCAACGGGGAAGAAGAGGTCCCTTTTCCCATAAAACATGAAATTCCACAAGGCAAATCATTTATTATTTATGAACAAAAATATGGAAAGAGTTTTGAAATTTTTAAAGACCTTGTAACACACAGTATATCAGGCCTTGCAATCACAAGAACACCTCCGGGAAATATTAAGAAATCATTTGGCCTAGAAAAGACACCTTTTATATGGTTATCAAAGATAGAGGGTCAGAATACCATTTCTCCAATATACCTTAATAGCCTTATGAATCTAATAACAGATTTTGTCAATAAAGGTAAAGATTCTGTCGTTATATTAGAAGGTCTAGAATACCTAATTGCTCAGAATAATTTTGAGATAGTCTTAAAATTTATACAAGCTCTTAGAGATTTCCTATTAATAGAAAACTCGCGTTTGATTGTTCCACTAAATAAAGAAACTTTTACTCCAAAGGAACTTGCACAACTTGAAAAAGAGCTTGAAGTCTTGAAAATCAAAAATTGAGAATATCGCATTTCTCAACCAAATCTTTTTAAGCTTTTTGCTACACCTTTATTAGGAATCGCATGAGTGGCAATATAAATGATGAAAATTTAAGAAAAGAACTATTAAGGCTTATAGAAGATACTAGGCACCAGATACCCACTAAATCTGAAACCAAGGAAGCTGTAATGGCCAAATCATTTATTGTATTTGCCCTCGGATGCTTAACTGGAATTGAAATGTACACAATTAA
>JAHKLW010000075.1 GCA_020854815.1 Methanofastidiosum sp.
CCTAGCACTTGATTCACATCTGCAATTTCAATAGCCTCGTCCGTAAAGCCAATACATTGATCCAGCAGACTCAAGGCATCGCGCAATCCCCCTTCCGCCGCCTGCACCATCACCGCCAAGGCTTCTTCCGTTACCGTAATATTATTGTTTTTGGCGACTAATCGCAAACGTTCTAACAGGTCGGCCCGGGAAATCCGGTGAAAATCAAAGCGCTGACAACGCGACAGGATGGTGGCGGGCAGTTTATGGGCTTCCGTAGTGGCCAGGATAAAAATTACATGTCCCGGCGGTTCTTCCAAGGTTTTAAGCAAGGCATTGAAAGCCTCTGTAGTAAGCATATGTACTTCATCAATAATATAAACCCGAAACCGGCCGCCCGACGGGACGAACTGCACCCGTTCCCGCAGGTCGCGGATCTCGTCAATCCCCCGGTTGGAAGCCGCGTCAATTTCTAAAACATCCAGGGAACCGCCTTGGTTGATGCTTTGGCAATTAGCGCATTGATTGCATGGTTCCCCGGCCTGGGACTCAAGGCAGTTTACGGCTTTGGCCAGGATCTTCGCAATACTGGTCTTGCCCGTTCCCCGAGGCCCGCAAAAAAGATAAGCGTGACTTATCCGACCCTGCTTCAGGGCATTGATCAAAGTCCGCGTAACGTGTACTTGGCCTACTACTTCACTAAATTTCTGGGGTCGCCATTCCCGGTACAAAGCCACATAAGCCACAAGGGTCCCCCCAATCCAGATAAACTGAAATAAGCCGCCTAATTGGCGGCTCATTTGGGTCAGTAAAATCAATAGCCGTGCACCCGCCTTCGAATTGGCCTCCCAGGCGTTACAGACGCAGTTAGCTCGATCCAGGCTCCCCCACGGCACACTGAAGGGTTCCCTTAGTGCTGCTTCCTTCCAGACCTGACACGGTTCAGGAGTTCCAGTTGCGCAGGACCCAGAGGTCCTCACCACTTACGACTGCCAGACCCTACAAGACAAACCCTCGGGTGGGAATTCAGCCCCGCTGCAGCGGTTTGCGGGTACAGGGCACCGCTACCTCCCCGCCTAGCACGACTAATCCTATATTAAAATAAATGGCGGAGAGAGAGGGATTCGAACCCTCGAGACAGGTTATGCCCATCTACTCGCTTTCCAGGCGAGCGCCTTCGACCAGCTCAGCCATCTCTCCATCCACAGTTTAACAGCTTCATGCCCTACTGATTAAACTACTTATTAAACTATTTACTGTCACCGTAATATTTTATAACTATTTTAATTAAATTGCAAGCGCCAACTCGTTTATTATGTGTTTGTTCTGTGGTGCTGTTACTGTTCACACCCCAACCGAAGCAAAAAAGCCAGTGCTAAATAATCTACTTACAACACTGGCTTTTAATCACCTTTTATCGTTTTCACCTTAGTTCAGAATTGTTGCAACGCTCTTGAACAAGTTGTCCTCTTTGGCACTCAGTAAATCAACTATAGACATGCTGTTGCATAGGTAAACCAAGCTATCAAAGCTCCTGAATGCCATGACTTGCCTTTGTTTTCTTTTAAAATTTCTCCCTTTTCGCTCGCATAGATTATTATTTGCTGGAACTCTAACATCATGCAAAAATAACAAATGGCTGTCTCTATACGTATCCAACCTTCCATAAAGGTTATACCCATCCTTGTAATAATTGGTTGGCGGCTCGTATTCATACTCTTGCTTCGCCAATTCCAATATTTCTTTATAGCTGGCTTCAAACTCTTTCACCTTATCGGGGTCAGGATCGGGATTTTCTACTGAAAGCCCTTTTCGATAGTGGATCATCTCCTGCAACAGCTTCCGCATTTTTCTGTTCCATTGAAGATTTGGCTCATTCTCCATGCTATCCTTAAGATAGCGGAGTACATGAACCAGGCACTCTTGGTGATCGTCGCCATAGCGGTAGAAGGTGATGTCGTGATCATGCACCAGTATCCCGTGGTAGTCTTCGACTGGCGTTTTGGCTATGCCTTTGTGTCCTTTGTGTTCCCTTGCGAAATACAAGGTTATGCCTGGCACGGCACATATGGCAACCTGGACGTTTTTGCCGTTGACCCTGGCGCTTGTGAAATCGGCGTTCATCACCGGTGAAAGCAGAAGGTCGGCAAACGCCTTTTTCTGCTCCGCCTCCGTCTTGGTGGAGAATTCTTTGCTCAGCCCGTTAATCATTCCTTTTGAAATCTGCAATTTACCATCTGTCATGTCAGATAGGAATTCTCTCACTTTGTCTATGGCGACGCCGCAACGGTTATTCAGCAGGAAAGCGACGGCCTTTACGCTACCCCCATAGTTGATATCATTGATAACCCCATTGGGGAAATCGGCATGGACACGCTGGCCGGTACGTACATTTCTAAACTCTGGGGTGTCATATTCAACAACATGAACGGTGATGCCTATATTGACCACCTGCTTGCTGATCACCTTGCCGGTTGGCTTGTATTCATTGCTACGGACATATTTATCCGGTGCGGGGATATCAATGCAGTCTGTAGGTGTGTGTCTTTTCCGGCGATGACCATCGTGACCAGGCTGTCCGCCGGGTTTCCTGCCCGTTTTCTCCCGATTGTTGGTTATTTTCTTATGGTTGGGTTTTCGGGACGAAGGGATAGATGAGTTCTCGTAATCTCGGTTGATCTGCGCTTTCAGTTGCTGGTTCGCTCCTTTTTGCTCCTCAAGTTCTGTCTTGACCTGGTACAGTTCCACAATCTTGTCCCTTAGCTTATCCTTGGCAGCATCGAGCTGTCGCTGTGTTGCGAGAAGCCGATCTTCCAAGGCTTTGATTTTACGGTCTTTTTCGCATAATTCTTTTTCGTGCTCTTTAGAGATGTCTTCGAACACCTGCATCCAGTTCGTGCGCATCGTGACGGTTTCACGATATGCGCCGGCCAGATCTGATTTGAGCTTGGCAATTTCCCGATCTTTGGCGGTAAGCCGCCTTTCACACTGCAAGCGCATCGATATATACTTCTCCCCGGACTCAAATGACTGCACCCGGGAAGTAAGGGATTGCACCTTGTATTGGAGGTTTGTGATGAATTCGAAGTTCGGTCCTATGGTCATTCAACTTTGCTCCTTCATCTTGCCAGCCTTATCTCCGAGCAACACCGTCTGCCAGGCTTTTGATAGTGGGTATAGGTAGATGTCCTTTATCGGGACAATGGCATTATTGTGCCCGCCGTTTCGTCCACGTCCCGTTGTCTTTCCTACATGGATCCAGTTTGCAGCTTTGTAGCAAGTGCCTTTGAAACGGCCGGACTCAACGAACGTTTCGAGCAAACAGATGGAATGTCCATATTTCTGCTCCCAATCGGCAGATATCCTTTTGGATATGATAGATAGTATATGGCTGGCTAAATGAGGGACGCTAACCCAGGGTAGGATGATAAATCGCGAATTATTGGTCGTCATGATGAGATTGACCCTGCGTTCTTCCTTTGTCCAGCCGATAAATGCGTCGCGGTCACGGCAAGACCAAGCAGTAGAACCAAACAGCAGACTGGCAAGAGGCTTCCCGTCGTGGCTACGGACCAGATACGCCATGCTTTCGCTTATGCAGCGATCAAACTTCAAGTAGTGGTACTGGTCTATGTAGGACTTTATTTGTTGCCAGTCAGCTTTTGACGTCACAACTTCAATCCGTAATGGCTGTAGTTCCTTTAGCTTACAGTTTATTGGCGTCTCATCGTGAATAAGATGCTTGACACCCTTACTGTCTCCAGGACGCCGCGTTACTTTTTTCGGTGCAGGCAAGGTTATTTTTCCTGCCTTGTCCAGCGCATTTAGCATATCACGACAAGACATGTCCTTTGTTCTGCCTTTGGAATCCCGCCAGTCCCATATTTCACAGAGCATCACTGACAGTCTTGTCCGCCCCTTGTCCGGGTTATCCGCAATTAACTGGCGGATAGTATCAATGAGTTTATCTGTAATTTCAGGCCTTTTATATGTACTCATGCATTTTATATTCGACAAAGATTTTCAGAGACCTGTTTTTATTTGAAAAAAAAGAGGCTTTCGCCTCAATTATTTTATGACATGATTATATTTTGAATCATCTTTTGGGTTGGGGTGTGAACAGTAACGAACAAACGGGCTTAGGACAGGAATTTTTGTTATTTACTTGCAACCTTAATTGGACCAAGGTATAATTATGCTTAAGCAGGTTGTTCGGTGTACCCCGGTTGAGTATCCCGGAATCTCCGGGATTTGTTTATTTTTGGGCGGGAAAGCAATTAGCGGCTTGAACGGTTCTAAAAAAACCTTCAGTTTAGATTACCGGATAAATACAGCCGATTCTGTTTAAATGGACGGGAAGCAGAATCAACGCAGGAGGTGTGGGTTTGTCAG
>JAHKLW010000076.1 GCA_020854815.1 Methanofastidiosum sp.
AGATATTAGTCTACAGGTATTTTCCAAATTTCACACCCCCGGAAAATAAGCCCAAATATCGCCCCGTTTCAAAAATAGCCGCCAGAAAAGTTATTGGCGGGCAGTAAGGGATTCGAACCCCTGGCCCGTAGATTAAGAGTCTACTGCTCTACCAGACTGAGCTAACTGCCCTTAACGCACAAATTCAAACTCGATATTTAAGTTTTTTGGGTTAAAAAAATTTAATACGCCCTTGGATACGATCCTAAAACCTTGACTGAAAATATTGAAGATAACTCCTTTAAAGTCTGGTTTATTTTCTTATCTTTTGTATGGCCTTTAAAATCAATGAAGAATATATACTCCCCCATCCTCTTCTTCGACGGCCTTGACTCAATTTTTGTCAAGTCAATGCCTGCGTCATAAAAGGGTTTTATAACAGAGTATAAAACACCGGGTCTGTTGACACTTGGAGAAACAACTATACTCGTTCTATCCTTTCCAGTGGGTAATGCACTTTGATTTCCTACAACAAAGAATCTAGTAAAATTAAGTTTTTCATCTTGCACATCTTTTTTTAAAAGCCTTAACTTGTATATTTCTGCTGCAAATTCAGACACAAGTGCAGCATATCTATTGTCTTTTCTATTTGAAAGTTCAATTGCAGAGATTGCATTTGATGAAGTTTCATGTATTTCTACTTTTGGTAAGTAGCTTCTAATAAACTTTTCACACTGCGATAGGGTTAGATTATGAGAATACAATACTTCTATATCTTCTAATTCTCCCCAACAGGCAAGATTATGTCGAATAGGTAATAGGTATTCTTTATTGATCTTGAGATTAAATTCAATAAGACTATCAAGTGTTTGTGATACTCCTCCCACAAGAGAATTTTCTACGGGTACGACGCCTCCATCACACTCATTTGCCTCAACTGCATTAAATACTTCCCAGATACTTCTTTTGAATATTATATCATCTGCTCCGAGTAATAATGATGCTTCATGGCTAAATGTAGCCTTTGGTCCTAATGTTGATACCTTCACTCACTCACCATTCTTTTAATCAATATATTGCTTTCTTTTTCAGCTTTTTCTGTAAAATCACCCAAGTATTGAGATGCTTCTTCAAAGAAGTTTATAAAACCATCTCGATCTTTTGTTTGAATTTTCTTAAATAGTACTTGAGCTGATTGGATATATTGCGACAATACTTCGGGAGTTTCAGAATTTAATAGAGAAATGTCTGCGTAAAGTTCAGGCTCTTGATTTAAGATTCTGCCAGCCATATCTAGTGTCAATCTATATACTGGGCTAGTACATTCAAAGCTTTTTTTTATGTCAAAATCTAAATCTTTTAACGAATGGCACAAAACAATGGCAGAAAAGTGAGTTAAACCCTGTATCACGGCCATCATTTTATCGTGTGTTTCTGGTAACATTTCGACAATGTTTGCACCTTTTTTCTCAAGTGTAGAATTGATTTTTTTATAGAGGCCTTTGTTTGTTATTCTTTCAGGACATATAATAATAGTCTGTCCTTGGATATCTCCAATAGAAGGCGCAAATAGTGGGTGAGTTCCTAGAACATCTGCCTTGGACTTTAACATTTCGTCTATTGGGCCTATCTTAAGTGATGTTAGGTCCATTAGAAGTTTACCTTCATCCATGAATGGCACTATCTCTCGTATAACAGCTATAGTAGATCCGATGGGTACAGATACTATAACTACATCACTCCTCCGGATAAGCTCTTCTTTTGAGAGGGATGTGGACCTTGAAGAAACAAGAACTTCATATCCTTCCTCTTCAAAGATATTTTTGAACAGTCCACCGAGCTTTCCTGTGCCACCAATAATTCCAACTACTGTCATTTTAGGTCCTCCACAGATTTCTGCATAAGTAAATGGTCTAAAATCGTGATTGCAACCATTGCTTCGCAGACGGGATTGATTCTTGGAATAGCACAAGGATCATGCCTTCCTTCAATTTTAATTGACCTCTCATTTCCTTTGATATCAATTGTTTTTTGTTCTTTGGAAATTGAAGGTATTGGTTTTACTGCGACTCGGATAATAATATTTTCTCCGTTGGATATCCCGCCAACTATGCCTCCGGCTCTATTTGTAACAAAGCCCTTTTTACTCATTTGATCATTACTTTCAGAGCCGAACAAATTGGAAAGACTAAATCCTGCCCCAAATTCTACTCCTTTGACCGCGCCAATAGAGAAAAGTCCTTTTCCTAAATCTGCTTCAAGTTTATCAAATACAGGTTCGCCCAATCCGATAGGAACATTTTTGACGACAATCTCAACAATCCCTCCAACAGACTCGCCTTGAGATTTTGCCTTGATAATTTGTTGAGCCATTTGTTCAGAAATTTTTTTATCTGGACACCATAGCCTATCTTTGATTATATTCTCTCTTTTAAGAGATTCATGAACAATATCATATATTCCTATACCGCCGATATTCTTTGTAAAAGAAAATAGTTCAAATCCTTTGATCTTTTTTTCCAAAACTTTTCTTGCAATTGCCCCGCCTGCAACTCTTGCAACTGTCTCTCTCCCCGAGGCTCGGCCACCCCCTCTGTGGTCATACAAACCATACTTATGGAAGTAAGTATAATCGGCATGGCCTGGCCTGAATACACCTTTTATTTTTTCATATGAAGAGGAGTCCGCATCTTTATTATTAACTATTATTGAAATAGGAGTTCCAAGCGTCTTTCCTTCAAACACTCCGGATAAAATTTCACATCTATCATCTTCTTTTCTTTGTGTAGAAAGTTCATCACTTCTCGGTTTTCTTAAATTCAATTCTTTATTAATTTCATCTTCACTGAGTATTATTCCTGGTGGACACCCATCTATTACGACTCCCAAAGCCTTGCCATGAGATTCACCCCAGGTTGTAATCCTAAAAAATCTACCGTAAGTATTTCCCCCCATCACATCAGTCTCCTTTTCTCAAGCTCCATTAAGATTTTATCACAGATCTCAAATACACTTAAACTGTCTGTATCTATAATCATATCTGCTATTTCTTCATAAACGGGCATCCTTTCAGCCATTATAGCGTCAATCTCATTCTGGGAAGTTTCATTTGTAAGCGAAGG
>JAHKLW010000077.1 GCA_020854815.1 Methanofastidiosum sp.
CTTATATTCATGACATTGCTCTTCATATGGGCGCTCTATATGCTCTTAAGCAGAGGTCTTTAGATTGGCCTTATTTTTATGGCCAATTAAATGTTTAATATAAAACACAAATGTATAATTACTTCGCATAACAGTAATTATGCGAAAAAGAATCTAAATGTCAATTTCAATAATTTTTGAGATAATTCCTTCTATCTCTTTTGCCGTTTCTAAACTGATCATGCCAATACTTTTTAGCATTAGAGATTTGTTGATAGTAAATATTTTGAACGGCAATATCTCACTTTTCTTGACGAGGTGCCCTTCTTCCAGATCAACATCGTCAATGATAATGCTATCTTCAAAATTCCTGATCTTGCTTGTGATAGGTATGGCTATAACGGTATTGTGATTTATGTTATACTTTTCATTAGAAACGATGACGCAAGGCCTCTTCTTAAATTCATTTTTATCATCAAAAGGAAACAGGCCAAGCACTATTTCTCTTTGCCTAAAGATTGTCCCAGAGGTCATCTTCTTCATTGTCCCATATTTCTTTTAATTCAGGATCCATGGCAAAGATATTGTTTGATCTTAACGCATCGATCATTATGTCCTCTAGCTTATTTATCCGCACTTCTAGTTTGTGCAGCTTTTTATCAAAAATCTCCTCAACTTGCAAGTCCTTCACCTAGCCAACAATATAATGCATTTGTATATATAAAACTTTATGGACTAATCTTAACTATTCTAGCCCGAGAATAGACACTTATTTTTCAAATTGAACATTAATTTTAAGTCTAAATATTGAAATAAAGTCATTATGAACGTTAAATTAAAAAATAAGCCCTATTTCCTTTTCGGACTCTTAATCTACGGGCCAGGGGTTCAAATCCCTTACTGCCCGCCAATAACTTTTCTGGCGGTTAAATTTGAAATAATCATAGATTAAAAATAAAGTTATTATTAATCTATTTTACTTGTTTTATTCTTTCGAGGTCCTTGCATACTTTATGGTAATTAGTCTTTGCCAATACTGCAATCTCATTAGGTTTCAAAAAGTCTTCATGTCTATTTACCAATTCAATAATTTTTGTATTCATATATTCACCTTGACATGACTAGATTTTATCAGAAGGCTATATCGTTTAATAAAGAGTAATAGTATTTTTAGTTTCATCAAGTTCAATCAATCCTTATTATTAATTTGAATTAATTATCATACTCTGAATATTTTCTTTGTAATCATCAACAAACTGTTTAATTTTATAATTTAGAAAAAAGAACTGTAATCCCAATGAGTTATTCTCTCTTTCTTATTACTATTGATTATCAATAGTGTATTATATATTGCTAACCAATAACTTTATATATTAGTATCAACATAGTTAACATTGTCAATCAACATTGACAAAAACCTATCCGTTAGTAGGGATCTTGGAGCAGATTCCTGCATATAAAACTCCAATTACGATGATGGGGGAGAAATCCCCCTGAGTATTTAGCTATTTTTGGATATATACTACGTCAAAAGACTATAAATTAGGATTACCTACACGACAATACTATCTGTAAACACCGAAAAGTTTATATATAATCGCCTTAATATATATTTGTTTGAGTATATTCTTTTTGGCTAATATTTGCTAAAGAGTATATATTCAAGCATGTTGATTAAGTCACTTGACTTTTTCAAACAAAAAAAATGGAGGAAAAAACATGTCTGGAATTGGATATTTTGGTCCAAAAAGGCCGCCAGGATACGAAGAACAGCCTTCAATTAACCCAAGTTTTTTGAAGCTTAGGCTACCATTCTACCACTATCCAATAGAATACCAGGATTTCATCCAAGGAGTAATTTTGACATGTGTGCCTTTAGGTATCACGGTCGCCATGGAAGGAACTATGGGTATCCCTATTGAACTTGGTGTAGTAATGGTCATGGTAAACAACTTTTTCTATCTATGGCACACAACCTTTGGTGACCCATCAGTTGCCGGTTGGATTACCCCTGGTATTCCTATCTATACCGCATACTTTGCCACATACTCCAACACCATTGTTGGTCCAACTGGAGTATATATAGAAAGAATGCAAGCATTAATAGCGATGCAGCTTATATTAGCAATAATATTCTTGGTGCTTGGTGTAACAGGAGTAGGTAGAGAATTTGTAACACGTATTCCAAAGTCTATCACAGCAGGTATACTATTGGGTGCAGGTCTAGCATCACTTCAAACAATTTTCAGCCCAGCACAATCCTATGTAGCTAAGACACCGGTATCATTCCTAGTATCTGCAGTGGTGTCTCTGTTCTTACTGTTCTCTAAGAGAGCAGTTTCGTGGCGAAAGCAGAATAAGATATTCCAATGGCTTGCAGGATTTGGAATAGTGCCTGGATTCATTGTAGGATACATACTTGGTCTGATAACTGGAGAAATCCAAGTCGATATGGCAAAAGTAACACAGAGCATTATCATCCCAATCGATTTTGGCAGAATCTTAAACGAGGTTTCAGTCTTCGGAGTTGGATTCCCAAGTGCTACTCTGCTCGGTGCTGGTGTAGCTGTTGCTATAGTAGCATACATTATTGCTTTCGGAGATATACTTATCCTGAAATCTTTAATCAAGCAGGCTGACGAAGCAAGACCAGATGAGAAACTACTTGTTCACATAGGAAGAAACCACATCATTACCGGATGGAGAAATGTACTCATGGGTATGTTCTTCCCATACGTCCCAATGTGCGGTCCACAGTGGACTGCTGGCCAAGCGCTTGTAGTTCAGAGATATATGCACTCAACACCAGAACAGGAATACACCTACTGGGGTGGAGCAACAAGCCTATTCTGGGGTATGAGCATAGGCCTATTGATAAACCCAATAGTTCAGATAATGCTACCAGCAAGAACTATCGGATACGGTCTAACCTTGTTAATTCAGGGATACCTCTGTTCTTATCTTGCCATGGAAATGGTTGAGAATAATATCCAGAGAGCTATTGCAGGTATAATGGCTGCAATATTGGTCGTAGCTAACTACGTCACACTCTGGAAGAGTCCGTTCTTCTCTGCACCAGCAATGGGTTTAGTAGCCGGTATTATTCTCTACTTCGTACTTGAATACGAAGGTGGAATGGCAAAGACCAAGAAAAAATAAATTAATTTAATTTTCTTTTTTATTTTTATATTGTTTCTTTTTTAACTTAGACGTTTGTAGACTCATTTCAAATGGAAACTCTTATAAACATTTTTAAAATTAGTAGGTAAGGGATACTAATGGTTACAGTGAAGATTTCAAAAAGAAAAAGAGTAAGATCAAAGGATTACTTAAAGAGGGGCTTACCTTTTTTAGTAGTTGGACTTGTTATAATAGTTGGGGGATTATTAATAATAGACCGCATTTATGAAGAAAGCGGATACATAAAATGGATTTGGTTTGTTGTATCTTTCTTAGTATTTCAATATGTCAATTTTAAATATATAGTTAGAAAGTGATAATATGGAATTTACTGATATTTTTAGATATGTGCTTGTGTTAATAATTGTAATATATGGTATTAATGCATATATAAATGGTCAATTGACACTTAGGTACTTAGTAATTGCATTTGTTCTTTGTGCAGTAGTATATTTCATAGTAGCAAGGCCTGATAAATACTAAATAGGTGATTTTAAGTGTTGAATAAATTTTTTAATAAAAAGATTATTGCATTTCCCGGAATAGTAAAATTAGAAGAAGGCCCTGTTCTTGATGTATTTAATAGTTTAAAAAATGAAAAAGAAAAGTTTGAAACATATATCCCTGTTAAATTAGGTTCTCATCTTTACTACAGCGGTTTATATTTCACTTCCAGATTCAAAAATCCAGAAATGTCTAAACTTGTAATTGTTGATGAAAAAGGAAATATTCTGAAAGACAAAGAGAAAGCGTATAAAATTTGTCTAGCAGTGAACCTTTTTATGAAGTCAGTTACTATTGAAAATATTAAGTATATCATGAAAGACATTGAAGCGTTAGATGGTGTTAAAAAGCATAAGTCAAAGGCAGATTATTATGTGCCAACAGGCAAGTTATTTCTATCAAAGAAAGATGCAGAAATTTTAGAAAAATCTTTAGAGAATTTTTCTAAGCATGAAAACACGGCAAAACAGTTACTTACACATTATGTAGATGGACTGAATAGATCTAGAAATCTTGATTTTATAGATTATAAGGAATTTATGGATTTGATAGATTCTTATATTAATGCAGGATTTGAAAGGGTTAAGGCAAAGGAGAATCTAATGAAATTTTCTGAACTCATTAAATTAGCAAAAAAAACATTGAAGGATAAAGAAGACGAATTTTTAGATACTGAGGCAGGATCTTTCCACATGCTTGATAGATTTGAAGCGTATGCCAGAAAGGATCCTGTATTATTAGAACACATGTACAAAAATGTCAGAGAATATTTCACTAAAAGAATGGCCGAAGACGAAGCTAAAGATTTAATGACTTTGTTTAATAATATTTAATTATTCTTTTTCGTTAATATGCCTATTTTTTAGAATTTAGATTTAATATGTTAGGTTATTCTAATTATTATAGGCATATAAAATTTTTATTTTAAATATTTTATAATTATATTTTTTTTTAGTTATTTTTAATATTATTTTTATTTTTTCTTTTAATTTTTTTATCCTCAATAAAATTTAAAAGCTGACTTTTTGTATATTTGTTCAGGGCTCGTAGCTCAGCCGGTATGAGCGCGGCATTCGCAATGCCGAGGCCGCGGGTTCAAATCCCGCCGAGTCCATAAATAGATAACTTTTTTAAACTTTTGAAATTATTAAAAACTGGGCCCATGGTCTAGTTGGTCATGACGTCACCCTCACACGGTGGAGGTCCTGGGTTCGAATCCCAGTGGGCCCATTAAATATTATAGTTTCAGTCATTATTTGTGGGTGAAAACTTGAAATACACTAGAGAAGATTTCTTCAAGGCATTTGGCGATAAAATATGGATCTCACCATTTGAAAAGATTGTTGTTCTTGCAGACCAAGAAAATAAAATAATCGAGATATATGAAAAACATCCGCGAGGCATGGCCACAGCGTCATGGGTAACTTATCATTATCCAAAAGCTTCTTCCTTGATTACTCAGGCGAATGGAGAAGGAAGTTACAGTTTTTTTAGGGCTAAAGAAGGGAAGTGTGATTTGGATTTGAAAGCAGGAATTTCTGCAGCAGGTATTGAAGAAATCAAAATAACTCAAAATAAAATTTTAATTACTTATGCAGGCCTTGGTGGTGGTGGAGTTGGCGCCGTTCTTAATAGAGGACTTGCAGAGGGTGTAGAAGAAGTTGAGATAATAGATTATGGTGGTGGAGGAGGGCTAAGCAGAGCTAGACTCACATTCAACTTAAAGCATAAGATAGTGATAGGTGTTGATGATACAGATACGAAAGAGGAAGGGGCAACTTGGTCTTTAGCAAACGAATTAGCCTATAAAATTGAAAAAGAAGGATTAGCCGATTATCTTAGACATACCTTAGTTCAGCTTTATCCAAAAAATCCGCATAAGACCCAAAATTGTGTTAGCACTGCACTGACTTTTGGAGTAGATCCACAAAATATTCCACTATTCAAAGAGAGAATTTTTGAATTATTTAATAAGCATACACTTTCAAAAGAAACTGGATTAGTTCTTTTGCCTGGTATAGGAATTGATAAAAAACTTCGAGATTATTCTCATAATGTTAAATTTTCCATGGTATCAATCCAAGAGGCAATTGATTTCTCCAAAAAATTAAAGAATCTAGAAGTTTTAATGGATAATTGGGGATTGATAGGAGCGATCGCTGCTTTAGGATACTCTGAAGATCCCAATGAGGCTGTGAGGTTATGAAATCATTTGTTAGCCCTTATAATTTCGTCGAAGAGATCGAAATAAAAGAAAACCCAAAAAATATTATTGTATATGACACCACTTTAAGGGATGGAGAGCAGACCCCAGGAATTTGCTTTACACCCGATGAGAAAATAGAAATTGCTATTAAACTAGATGAGTTGGGTATTCCACAAATTGAAGCTGGATTTCCAGTTGTGTCCGATGGCGAAAGGAGGGCGATAAGGAATATAACGAAGCAATCTTTAAATTCAGAAATACTTGCTCTGACAAGAACTTTAAAAAGTGATATAGACATTGCTTTATCCTGTGATGTTGATGGAATCATTACTTTTATCGGGACTTCAGATCTTCATTTAAAATATAAACTAAAAATGACCCAAGAGCAAGCGCTTTCAAGAGCAGTTGAGGCAGTTGAATATGGTAAAAGTCATGGAATTTTTGTTGCATTCACTGCAGAAGATTCTACAAGAACCGATTTGGATTTTCTGATTGAACTATACAAAGCAACAACTGAGGCGGGTGCCGACAGAGTTCACATAGCAGATACCACCGGTTCAATAAGGCCCATGGGAATGAGATATCTTGTTAGTAAAATAAAAGACAATATAAACAATACTATAGGAATACACTGTCATGATGACTTTGGACTTGCAGTTGCTAATTCTCTTGCAGCGTTTGAAGCTGGCGCTAGGGCCATATCCACAACTGTAAATGGAATAGGTGAACGGGCCGGCAATGCTTCACTAGAAGAGGTAATAATGAATCTTAGGTTCTTATATGGAATAGAGATGCCTTTCAGATATGAAGTTATATACGAACTTTCAAGACTAGTTGAAAAATATACTACAATGCCGGTACCAAAAAATAAAGCCATCGTTGGGGATAATGTATTTTCTCATGAATCTGGGATACATGTTTCAGCAGTTAGAGCTGAGCCATTGACATATGAACCGTATATGCCTGAGTTTGTTGGGCAAAAACGAAGAATTATACTTGGAAAACATTGTGGGATGAGTTGCATTGATGCAAAACTTGAGGAATTACGTTTATCTGTGCCTCAAGATGAAAAAGAAACCCTAATTCTCAAAATTAAAGAAATGGCAGAAAGAGGCGCAAAAGTTGGCGATAAAGAATTTAAGAATATGGTCCAAGAAATTCTTTCAAAAGGTTAGAGGATGAAAAATTCATATTCCGGAGCAGAAATAATATCCAAAGCAATCAAGGATTCAGGAGTTGATACACTTTTCTGGTATCCGGGAAGGGAAATATTGCCATTATATCACGAATTGAAAGATAATGGCATTTCTATTATTAGATCTTCACATGAGCAGTGTGCAGTTCATAGTGCTGATGGATTTTATAGGGCAAGTGGAAGAATATCGTCTACACTGACCTCAACTGGTCCGGGGTCAGTCAATGCAATGATGAGTCTCGCATGCGCCTATAAAGATGGCTCATCGTTAGTATTGATCACCGGGCAAGTTCCTACCGATAAGCTAGGAACTGATGCTTTCGAGGAAGTCGATTTGCTTTCAATGACCTCTGCCATAACAAAGAAAAATATTATGATTAAAGATGATCTATATCGAGAAATAAGAGATTCATTTAATCAGGCAATATCTGGCCGACCAAGACCCGTTCATGTCGAAGTTTCAACAGACTTATTTGAACAACAATACATTTCTGACCTTGAATACACTGAAACTAAAACAAAAACTAAACTTGACATCGACAAAATTAAACTTGCCATTAAGTTGATTAACGAGTCTGAAAGACCTTTGATTCTTTCTGGTTATGGTGCTATTAATTCTAATTCAGCAAATACTATTTACTCCCTCTCTACTAAAATTGGGGCGCCAATAGTTACAACACTCCCTGGGAGGGGGATAATAGATGAAGACGATAATCGCGCATTTGGCACTCTTGGAGTGAGAGGTACAAATAATTCTAAAGTGGCTTTTGAAAAGTCAGACCTATTGATATCTTTTGGGGTCAAATTTTCCGATAGAACTTCATATAATCTATTAGATACTTCAAAAAAAATAATAGATGTAAATCTAGAAAAAAATCAAAAAAATATAGTGTTTGACCTAGCTCTTATTGGAGATTTAAATGAAATAATTAACAATATAACGATTGGTGTTTCTAGAAAATCTGATCTTTGGATTAATAAAAATCCCATGAGAAAATTGGATGGAATTTCATCTTCCTCTACACCTTTGAAACCGCAAGCTGCTATTTTTGAAATATTTGAAAAACTAAACAAGAACGATATTATTGTTACAGACACGGGCTCAATAACAGTATGGGCCCATTTGCTGAAAAAAGTTCACATCCCTCGGACATTTATCTGTTCACACTCATTTGGTGCAATGGGGTTTGGATTGCCCGCATCCATAGGGGCTAAATTATCAAATCCTGGAAAGAGGGTAGTATTAATAACTGGCGACGGCGGACTTTTGATGGTATTGGGGGAGCTATTAATCCTCTCAGAAAATGATATCGATGTGAAAGTATTCCTCATAGATAACGGTGTATTGGGAACAATTAAACAATATGAAGATACAAAATTTGATGGGAAATACTCTTTTTCTCTAGGTAAGAATGATTTTGTAGCTATATCAAAAGGTCTTGGAGTCCCGGCTCTTAGAGTTGAAGACAAAGGAGAAATGAAAAAAGGAATCAGAGAAACTTTGAACTCAGAAGGCCCGATGCTTTTGGACATCGTAACGAATCCAAATGAAAAAGTTCCTTCAGGTGGAATTTAGAATATTTTCTCCCAATTTTTTTCCTAAAGCCATTAGCGAAAGGATCGGTGGCGCGCCTGGTGATTCTGGAAGTATACTTGCATCACATACATAAAATCCCATTTTTGTCTTGAATTGATTGTCCACAGTGATTCCTATTGGTGCAGTTCCTCCGGGATGAGCTCCAATAGCTTCAGTTGAAACTATCGTATCTACTCCTGATTTCTTTAATATCCTCGAGGCAATAGCAACACCATTTGATATTTTTTGGACATCTTTGCCGGTACAGTATTTTTCGATAAAGTTCTTATTAACATACCCAAAAGAGTCATCTTTTATTTTGATCATTATTCCGATGATATTATCTCTTTTAGAATCTATTTTCTTTTCACCAAGCATTTTTATAATTCTCTCAGAATAATAAGGAGAGATTAGAAAGTCGTTAAATGGAATGTAAGCTGCCATTTGTAACTCGTCTTTGAATGTTTTGTCACATCTTCCACCAATAGTAACAAATATATCCGCAAATAGACTCTTTGGAGTTATTATGCCTGAATTATTCAGAACTTTGGGGGTATCAAGAGCGCCTGCACTTAATATAACATTTTTTGCAGAAATATCCTCGAGATTACCTTTTTCCATACCTTGAACTTCAAAGTAATTATTACTTTTATTTATTTTCAAAGCTTCAAAATTAGTCTTTAGTTCAGCCCCATTAGAAATCGCCATTTCAATATAATAAAGGGAAGTTTTTTTTGCCTGAAATTGACATCCCATGTTGCATTTTCCACATTTTTTACATTTCTTAAAGTCAATCATTTTGGGCATTATCTTTGGTTCATAACCCAATTCTTTAGATTTTTCAATGAATAGATTAGTCCTATCACCTAACATATCTTTGGGGATGGTTGATAATCCAAAATCCTTTTCAACTTCATCAAGTTCTTTTTCGATATCTATACCGAGTTTTTCCAGTTCCTTTTCTTGCGTTCTGACACCATTACCTATGGCTAATAATGTTGTTCCTCCAACACCATTACCACTTAAGATTTCTATTTTTCCATGTTCTTCAAAATCTTTGCAAGAAGAAGCTCTGAAATAACCTTTGTGAGCTTCGTTTAAGGGAAGATAATCCCCTTTTTCAAGTATTAAGACTTTATAATCGGAGGATATCTTTTCTGCAATAGCAGCACCACTAGCACCACTTCCAATTATGATATAATCGTATTTATACATGGTATCCCGTAAACTAAATTTTGACCAATTGTTCTATTCTTTTCATAAATATTTCTTTTTTAGATAAAAGTTCTTTTTCTTCTTCTTTTATCCTCTTTTCTATCTTATCAAGCCCAAGATTTCCAGTAGCGCCTGTATGCGTCTTTGATTTTATATTTTTAACCGGGTCTTTATTTTTTAATGATTCTAGATTTATCCCAACTTCTTTGTAAGCATCCCTAAATGGCGTTCCTTCCTTTACAAGTTCCAATACTCTATCCGTTGCATAGACTTCAGGAGAAAATGACTCAATTAATATTTCTTTGTTTACCTTTATTTTTGGAATGAAATATCCTAGGACGTATAGTGTCTGCTGGGTAATATCAAAACTTTCCATTAAAGGGCCTTTGGTCAATTGGAAGTCTCTATTGTATCCTGAATAAAGGGAGGTTATTATTTCTGTTACCCTAAAGTATAGAGAGTTTACAACGTTTGCTTTAGCTCTTGTAAGTTCAAGCAAAGCAGGATTTCTTTTTTGAGGCATAAGGCTTGAGCCGCCACAAAATTCTTCCGGTAAGTTGAAATAATTAAATTCAGGTATTGAAAATAAGATTAAATCATTAGCAAACTTTGAAAGGTCCATCATTATCTGCGATAGAGCAAATATAATTATGGATTCTGTTTTTCCCCTGCTATTATTTGCATACAGGACGTTATTCTGCACCTTTTCAAATCCTAAAAGAGTTGCAACATATTCTCTATCAATATTAAGATTAACACCATAACTTGCAGCACTTCCTAGGGGGGATTGATCATTAATCTTGAAAGCACTCTTCAATAAATAAAGATCATCAAGGAGACTCTCTAAGATAGCGCTTGTCCAAAGCCCTACTGAGGAGGGCATAGCTCTTTGAGTATGTGTTCTCCCGGGCATAGGCACGAATTCATTTTGTTTTGAGAATTCTAAAAGTATTTTGCAAAGATTTAGAACACTTTCCATCATATCAAATAATCTCTCTTTTGAATATAATCTCATATCCAAGAGTATCTGATCGTTCCTACTCCTTGCAGTATGAATCTTCTTACCAACATCACCCAACTGTTCAGTTAAGAAATTTTCAATGGCAGTATGCACATCTTCATCTTCTTTATGTATACTAAATTTGCCCTGCTCATGAAGATCTAGAATTTCAATCAAATTCTTTTTAATTTTTAGAAGCTCTTCTTCAGAAAGAATTCCTATTTTTTCAAGCATTGTTGAATGAGCGATATTTCCTATGGCATCAGCTTTCACTAGCTTCATATCCCAGAGATAATCGTCTCCAACTGTAAAATCTTCAACAGCTTTGTCAAGTTCATATTTTTTTTTCCAAAGTTTTGCCATTTAGTTACTCCCTTACAATCATAAAAAATAAAAATTTAAATATTTATCTGGGCCTTTTGGCCAAAACTTCGTACATAAGGCCCATAACTTTCGCCGCATCCTTTGAAATTCTTTGATCCATGCCTCCAACTTTTATTGACCTTAGTTCAGGCACAAATAATGATGAAGTTGATTCTCTCTTTATTATTTCTACATTTCCTTTAAATAATTTAACTTTGAAGTTTCCATTAATATGCTCCTGACTTTTGATTATGTAGCTGTCAAGAGAATCTTTTAAGGGATGGAACCATCCTCCGTGATATACAAGATATCCCCATTTCTGTTCTACAGTCTTTTTAAATAATATTTCTTCCTTTGTAAGGCACATCTGTTCTAGATCTTTATGGAGTTTTAGAATTATTGTGGCCGCAGGAGCTTCATAAATCTCCCTACTTTTGAGATTCATTATGCCTTCTTCAAAAATATCTATTTTTCCAATACCATGCGTTCCTCCAATTTCATTTAGCTCAGTAAGGAGCTCTAATAACCCAATTTTTTTTCCGTTTAAAGATACTGGGACGCCTTTCTCAAAGGAGATTTCCAAAAAAGTAGGATTATCTGGGGTGTTTTCAAGAGATCTAGTCCACATCCATAAATTGTCTGGAAGTTCTTGATCAAGGTCAATTGCTCCACTTGCAATAGACCTGCACCAGAGAGTTTTGTCATCTCCTCCAGTTATCTTTTCAGTTACATAGATTCCCCACAACTCACAAAGTTTTTCCTCTTCTTTTCTCGTAAGATTAAAATCTCTGACGGGTACCAATACATTCAATTCTGGCGCAAAAAATTTGAATACATTGTGCATCCTGTACTGATCATTTCCTTTGCCGCTTGAACCCTCCATTAATGCATCGCAACCCAATTCTTTACCTTTTTGGGCCACTATGTTTGCAATAAGTTGTCTCGTCATCGAAGTACTTACTGGATAACCCATATAATCTGAGTTTGCCATTATTGCCATAGGGATCCATTTTTTTACAAATTCTTCTTTCGCGTCTATGACAATTGGCGTTATCTCTAGAATATTTGCCTTTTCAAAAGCAATATCAATTTCTTCTTTTCCTTGCCCAACATCAATCATTATGGGTAAAATCTCTTTAGCATTATAAACTCGTTTCAGGAGCTCTATACAGAGACAAGAATCAACTCCTCCAGAATAGGCAACTGCAACTTTTTTAACAGAAGGTATATCAACCCCTTCAAATTTTGTTAGTATTTCGTCCATAATTAAAACCTTCCCTCGAATCATTGAGCCAGTTATAAAGATTATGACTTATTTGTATCAAAAATAGACTATTAAGTACAATTTCAATTGCTATGAGGATTCTATTTATTAGATAATATTTTACCACTATATTATTTTTCCAATACCAAAAACAATATAAAATGTAGTACTAAATGAACATAATAATCACTATTTATGGAAGAATAAGATGGTCTATCTAATAAAAAAGAATATTAATGGAGAAATATATTACTACCTTAATCATTCGGTTAGAATGGGTAGCAGAGTAAAGACAGTTTCACATTATCTGGGGAAAGGTCCATTTTCTCAGTCTGAAATTGAATTCTTAGTTAAACAAAAGTCTCAGATGATTCTCCTAGAAGCAGAATTCCTGAAGATTTTTTCAAAAAGATCAGGGCATATAGATCATATCCTCCCAACTTCTTTCATAAATATACTAGAGAGACTAAAAGAGATAAATAGAATAATGGCCCCATTTAACAAAAGCTATTTTGAAAAATTTGAAGATAATCTTAGACTTAGATATGTTCATGGATCAACAGCAATAGAAGGCAACACGTTATCATTGAGAGACGCGCAACTTATTCTTGAAGAAGATACTCCAGCAGGTAATACTCTAAGAGAGATGCATGAGATATTAAACTATAAAGGCCTTTTTAAATTCCTTAGAGACTACACTGGCGATATAAATTTGAAACTCATTCTAAAAATTCATGAAATGCTTATGAAAAATATAGATGATGAAAATGCAGGTACACTTAGAAACATTGATATATCTATATCTGGATCTGATTACGATCCTACGCCCTTTCCAGTTTTAGAAGATGAACTTAACAGTCTCATAAATTGGTATAATGAAAAAAGATTAACAATGTTTACAGTTGAATTGGCTTGTCACTTTCACCAAAAATTTGTTGAGATTCACCCATTTATTGATGGTAATGGCAGAGTTTCGAGAGAATTATTAAATTTTATTCTTTTACAAAATAAATACCCGAGAATTGTTATCCCATTTGAAAGGAGGGGGGTGTATCTTAGGTGCATAGATATTGGAAATTCAGGAGAACTAACCCCATTTATTATTTTTGTATCTGGGCTTCTGATCGAGGACTCGTTTAAACCCGTGGTCACATTCTTTAATCAATTAAAGGAAAAAATAAAGGAAGAAAAGTATTCAAGTGATATCTCAAATCAATTAGATAATACCATGAATGATTATACAGAAATCTTGAAAACAATTAGAGACATGGAAGGCAAAATAGAAAATTTGAACTTAACGGAGCTAAGAAAAGGCAAATGGAAATAATCTTGGAATTAATATTTTTAGAACATAATATTTAAATAGGCCAGATAATGAGTATTTTCATGAAAAAAATTACTTTATTCCTAATATTAATATTATGCAATGTATCAATAATGAATGTTTTTGCAGATGAACTTTCTTGGAATTTTGAGACGGGAGATGATGTAGCTTCTGTTGCGGCAACTTCTGACGGAGCGTATATAGCAGTTGGCTCATATGACAATCATGCGTATCTTTTCAATAAAAGTGGTACACAATTATGGAAATTCCAAACAGGTAGCAATGTAGAATCTGTGGCCATATCTTCAAATGGCCAATACATAGTTGCAGGGTCTTGGGATAAAAGAGTATATTTGTTTAACAAATCTGGGCAGAAGATTTGGGATAAAGTTACCTCTGGTCAAGTTAACAAAGTTAATATAGCTCCTGATGGATCATATATCACTGCAATTACAAAGGATTATAGCGTTTATATATACGATAAAGCCGGGGTTCAGATTACCAACTACAATTCAAGAAATAGACTGGCCTCATCTTCAGTTACCCCTGATGGTTCTTACATGGCCGTTGGAACAAATGATAGCAATATTTTCTTGCTTTCAAGATCAGGTGAACGTTTATGGGAGTACAAGACCGGGGCTAATGTTCAATCAATTTCTTTAACTCCTGAAGCTACTTCTATAGTTGCCGGTGCATTTGATAATAAAGTTTATCTTTTTGATAAGAAAGGTTCTCTAATTTGGTCTAAACCAACCAGTGCTGCAACACATTTAGTTTCTATCAATAAATATGGTTCAAGGGTATTTGCTGCCGATCTTAGTGACAATATCTACTTATTTGACTCTTCGGGAAAACAACTCTTCAAAAGAACGATGAAAGATAAAGCCAATGCTGTTTCTATGTTACCAACTGGAGATTATATTGCGGTAAGTTCTCTTGATAGAGTTATAAGTTTATTAAATAGTTCTGGAACTTTATTGTGGACTACAGGGAATGAAAGCACCATAAATTCATTATTCCTGACTACAGATGGAAAATTAATCGCTGGATCAAAAGATAACAAAATTTACCTCTATGATCTAAGTGTATATATAAAACCAGGAACATCATAATCTCCAAAAGAATCTACATCTATTGAGGTTCCACAAACACCTGTTTCTGAGACTAAACCACCAGTAACAACTGATGATAAACCACCTCCTGTGACTGTGCCAGAAACAACTACAACAACTTCTGGTAGTTTTCCATATATTTTTATCGTGCCTTTAGCAATAGTAATAGTCGGGATAGCGGCTTTAGTATTCATGAAGAAAGGAAAAACATCAACTAAAATTCCTGAAATACCAAAAGAAATTCAAATAAAGGATGAAGTCAAATGTCCTTCTTGTGGGTCCCCTGTTGAAGAAGGAGCTAAATTCTGTGGAAGCTGTGGAAATGATATTCATGAAAAGATAGAATTAAAATGCCCACATTGCGGAGCGTCAGTCGGAAAAGACAGTAGTTTTTGTCCAGAGTGTGGTCAAAAAATTTAAAATTTTAAATAATTTATTATTTACATTTCAAAGCTTTAATGACTTCTTCAGCAATCATAATCCCCGCCCTTTTCTGGGCTTCGTGAGTCGATGCCCCTATATGCTGAGTCAAAACTACATTATCATACTCTAGTAGCTTGCTATCCATTGGAGGCTCTTCCTCAAACACATCAAGACCTGCACCTAGAATTTTTCCTGAAGACAATGCTTTACAAAGTGCATCCTCATCAATTATTCCCCCTCTGGAGGTATTGATTATGATTGTATTATCTTTCATTTTTTGAAATTCTTTGTCTGAAATCATATGCCTTGTAGAGTCAATCAAAGGTACATGTAGGGTAATAACGTCACTGCTTTCGATTAGTTTTTCAAGAGTAACAGGTTCAGCTCCACCACTTGTTATCTGTTCGCTAGTTAAATAGGGATCATAGGCAATTAAACTCATACCGCAAGCCTTTGCCATTCTACCGATATTTCTCCCGATTCTCCCAAACCCAACAATTCCTAAAATTTTACCATTGAGTTCATGTCCCATAAGAGATTTTTTTTCCCATCTCTTTTCTCTTGTTAACCTGTCTGCCCTCGCAATATTTCTAGAAACAGATAGCATCAGTCCAAAAGCAAGTTCAGCTACAGAATCAGAACTTGCTTGAGGGGAGTTTACAACTTTTACTCCAAGGTTTTGGCAGCAGTTGACATCTACATTATCGAGTCCTACACCGGCTCTTGCTACAACCTTTAGATTTTTACCTTTTTTAATTATGTCTTCAGTTATATTAGGTTTACTTCTAATTATTACTCCATCATAGTTCTCTATAATAGACAAAATTTCTTCTTTAGAAATACCTTTTTTTACATCGACTTCAAACTCTTTTTTAAGTTTGGATATACCTTCTTCTGCAATATCTGATGCAACAAGAATCTTCATATTAATCACTAAAAAAGGTCTATAAAAATACTTAAATATCTTTGTATGAACTTAATCAATATGATTGATAAAAAGCTCCTAGATATATTGGCATGCCCAGTATGCAAAGGCGATATATTTGAAGATAAAGAAGAGCTCGTTTGTGCTAAATGCAAAAGGAGATATCCGGTTAGAGAGGGTATTCCAATAATGCTTGAAGAAGAAGCAAGAATCGAGTGAATTAATGAATAACAGAGAAAAAATAATAATTTATTCTTTAATAGGATTCTGCATAAATATTTCATATATCAGCGGTAATCTATTTATTTCAAATTTATCTGAAGTATTAGGTTCATCAAAATCTTTCATTGGATTAATCAATGCCATTTTACCTTTCTTTTCAATATTGACCGCACCAATATTTGCTAGAAAAGCTGCAAAACTCAGAAGAAAACTTCCGATAATTAAGACAGGACTTATAATTGGGTCATTTTTCTCAATATTACTCTTTTTTTCTTATGATAAAATTTTGATTTTTATTTTTAGAATGGGAATGGGGGTATCTTTTGGTGCTACAATGGGATTGACTAACTCTCTTGCTACAGAAATAGATACTGAAAAAAGAGGAAAATATTTTGGGATTTATACTGCCGCATGTTCATTTGGTTGGGCAGTTGGCTCTCTTCTTGTTGGTATGGTAATATCACAAAAATATAACAATGCGTTTTTGATACCTATTCTATTTCTAACAATTGGTTTTGTTGCTACACTTTTTGCTAAAGAGAAATACACTGCTTCTGACTATTTTGGGATAGATTTCCAGACATTCAAAAAATTTCTTCCTTTTTATAGAACTTTATTTTTAAGACATTCAGTAGCTACTGCATTATGGGCATTTTTACCACTTTACCTTGAATTTACATTAGGTTTTGATCGATTAATAATAGCCTCAATTTTTTTCATTAATAATTCCTTACAAGTTTTAACTATGCCTTTAGTGGGACATTTGTCTGATAAAATCAAAAAAACTTATCTCGTTTTTACGGGATTAATTGGTTCCTTTACATTCATATTTATTTTTACATTAATTAAAACTCCAATTGAATTTATGTTACTCCAGATATTAGTCGCATCTTCTTGGGCATTAATCTACTTAGGCACTTCTTCTCTTGTCACGTCCTATTCGACTTGGAATGAAAGAGGCGAGGCCATATCGGGACTTTCTATGACTTTAAATCTATCGAGCATAGTCGGACCTTTATTTGGGGGAATAATTTATGGCTTATCAGATTTTGTTACAATGTTATACGTTATGTTACCTCTATGCTTTATTGCAATTATATCATCTATTTTTTTAAAAGATAAAGAGCATATTCCCCACAATATTTATAAATAAATTTTTAATTTAATTTATATGGCAAAAAAGAAACCTAGTAAAGAGAGAAAAGTTTCAAGTAAAAAAGGCCCAGTAGTGTCCAAAAAAACATTAAGCGTTGTTTTTTTATTGGCAGTCATTGGAGTTTCGATGGCCTCTCTTTATTATGTCAATTATTTAGGAAATCATGCATTCGACGCAAAAGGAACACCAACTACTATTCTTTACAATACGGATGATGGCCAATCAATCAAAGTAGTTTCTTATGTTGAGGGAGATCCTCTAATTGTTATGCGAAGAATGTTTACCGAAGATGAAGTTAAAACTGTTTATTTGCTCTTTACTGCAATGCCTGGCTCAGCACCTGAAAATTCTTTCCTTGTCAGAGGTGTTGCTTCGATAAGTGAAGGTATAGGTAGGACTAAAGGAGCAATAATTCTTGCCAGAGAAATTACTCCATGGCACAAATATATGATGGGCATCAAACTTATAGGTTCAAAAACAAAGCCACTAATTTATATGAAGACCCCTAACATAGGGGGAGTTGAAAATAAAATTGTTATATTAAATGAAGGCGTTGTTATTATTGAGAACAGTACTTTTCAAGATACTATGTTACTCTCAGACTTTCTTAGAACAGTAATCCTCGGCGTCTATTAGGAGTTTAAATGAGAAGATTCAATCTTTTTGACTTGGCAATAATTGTATTGGTGGTAGCTTCTTTAATCTCATTCTCCACCAAATATTTTGAAAAAGAACCAGTAGATGAATATTCTTATACAGGATCACAGATATATAATGCTGTTCGTTTTTTTGATTTATCCGATGGAAAGGGTTTTAGATATCTTGTAAAGGTTGACGGTTCTTATATAACTGATTATTCTCCTTTCAGTGGGGAAGGAATTGTTGTTGGCACATCACAAGGCACTTTTTTATTGAAATTAAAAGACGGAAGGATTTTGAATATAGGGGGGCGTACTTCATTCAAGGAAGATGTAGCGGCACATAATATAAAAGTTACAATGTTAAATGGTTCTACCGTAAGCTATATACAAAAAGGTTTTTTCACCAATGATATAATCGAAGCAAAGACTATAATTGATAACACTTCCAATTTTTTAGATAAGTATAATATTATAGATACAACTATTTCAGGGGATATAGTCATCGATGGTAAATTCCCCAACAATATTACTTTTGAGAGAGAATTATCTGATAAAATAGCAATAGAGATTTTTCACTTGAGAGATGTAAATGTAAAATCATCTGAAAATGGAATCATCTTGAATGTAACAGGCATTGGAACAAATGATTTTGAAAAATTACAATCTGTTCTTTCTCCTTATGGGCCAACAAAATATTATTTCCCTGATTTTAGAACATTCGTGCTTACAGACAATATCCCAAAAGTTGAAATATCCTCTATCCAGAATAACAAGATAGAAGGGATAATTGGAGATATTCATGTGAGGATTTAGATGAAGTACTTAAACAGTATCTTTCCCTTCTTAGAAAAAGAGTTTTCAAATAGTATTATTACTAAGTCTTCTGTGAAATTTTTTAGAATTATTGAGAAATTTCCTGCATTTCCTTTTGAGATAAGTAAATTTGATGATTATCTTAAAAATTCTAAATTCTTGAGATTTTCCCCTTTACTCGTAATAATTTCGATACTACTCTTTTTTAGTTTATCAGACCATCCCCTTTCTCCGATTGGAACACTTGTCTTGATATTAGGGACAACTTCATTTTTTATTGGGACATTAATTAATATACCAAAGATAAGAAAAATCAATAAAAAATTTTTTATACCTCTATTAATTATTTTCTCGATACTATTCTTACTTAGCATGATTAAAATTGAATCTTTTGGGTTTTATGTAAAACTTAGCCTGATACCTCTCTTCCTTATAGGAATGACTGAAAGAGAAAACAAGGATTTTTTTCTTTCACTTTTGATGATAAGTTTAGTCATATTGCTAAAAGGATTCTGGGCATTATCTTTCCCTTTTATATTTTCTAGTTTAGTATATCTGTTCTTAACCTATAAAGGCAACTTAATAAAATACTTAGAAAATAGTTCTTATATTCTAATATTTATTCTTCTATCTTTAGGACTTATTTTTTATGCATTTGACTTGATCATAGCTGGCGGAATACCATTATTTGATGTTCAAGCAAGAAACTCCTTGGACCCTTTTTTTACAACGATGTCCCATCTTTTTCCAATGGGTTCAATATTATTGATTTCTTATGTTGGATTGACAAATAAATATTCTTATAAAAAGGCAAGATCTATTTCTATTTTTTTTACATTACTTTCTCTTTTTTTAATGGCATTACTAGGGTATAGGACTCAAGTAATTTTCGTTATATTAGGCGCATTAATCTGTGGTTCAATGGTTGGGATATGGAAAAAATCTGAACTAATCCTAATTGGCATAGCGTCCTTGATTTCATTATTGGCTTTAACGATGGTACGCGACATAATATTGGGTGTTAATCTTTCTCTTTTAGGATCCTTAAGAACCAGAATAAGTCTTACCACTGATGTTATGGATATACTGGCTAATATGGGAGGATTATTTGGATTAACAAATGGAGCCATTCATATCGCGACTCACCCATATCTTGCTAGATTAATGCCTGGCTTGGCGTATTCACCCCGAAGAATGATAGCAGTTCTTGTTGGTGAAAGATCTGTTTCTGTGACATCTAGCATATTTGGACCCTTAGTCATTGATTTTGGCCTAATTGGAGTGATAGTTGGAATGGGATTTTTGGGATTTTTCTTATCAAATCTTTATAAAATTGCTGACAATACAAAAGGAGAAAGAAAAATTATATTAGTTGGATTATACAGCATGGTGCTGAGTTATACCATTATTGGCATCGAAACAGGCATAGTCGACCTGGAAGTTATACTACTATTCATGATTTCATTATCTTATCTTCTTTTTATAATTAATAGAAAAATTATTTAATAAAAAATTTCCGAAAGATTTAAATATTTTAAAGAAATTATAAAAATAGTGATAATAATGAAAATGAACAAAAAAGGAATTAAAATTCTAAGATCTCTTCTTGCAATCAAAGGATTCCCCCAGAAGAACAAGATTGCTGAAGAAACGGGGCTTTCAATACAGACAGTAACACCTTTCATTAACAAAATGATAGACGACGGCGTCGTAAAAGGATTTACGGCCATAATAGAACCCGACAAATTAGGATACCATCAAGTTCATTTTCTCTTGAATATACAAAAAGGTACAAATGAAGAGGCTATTAATTTCTTGAAGAATATGGACAGAGTTCTATATGTAACTTCTGGATTTGGAAATTCAGACTGCCAGTTAGTTGTAGCAATACCTGCTGACAGAACCGATCTAATCCCAACTTACATGGAGTCTATGCGACAATCTGGGATATTCAAGAGTGAAATGAGTATTCACGTAGTTACAAAGAGCCATTTTCCGTTACCGGATTTTCTTAGAAATGAAGACCTAGAATAATGGTGCAAAAAATGCAAAAAAGTTTGGTTTTAATTTTAACATTTATTTTTATTTTTAGTACCTTCAGTCAAATATCTTCTGAAGATTTAATTAAATGGCGCCACCACACCAATGAAGAAGTTAAGGGCGCTGCTTTAGGCGATGTCGATGGAGATGGAAGGTTTGATGTCGTAGTGGCAACTGGTGAGTATATCTATGTTCTTGATGTATTTGGCCAAGAAATCTGGAAAAGAAAGACTATTAATTTTGTGAATAGTATATCTGCGGGAGATCTTGATGGAGATGGAAGAAGTGACATAGCCGTTGGCCTCATTAATAATGGTATAGAAATTTTTAATTCAGACGGAGAAAAACTTTGGGAATATTGGATGCGCACACCCATCCAAAAAATAATTATTAAAGATATTGATTCTGACGGATATGGTGAAATAATTGCTGTATCTCATAATAAAACATTTATGGACAACGCTTGGGTAATAATTAATCATGATGGTTGTGTCAGGTTCCAAAGTAAAGATTTATTTTTCCCAGATTTCGAATTAAAAGGCTATTATGGTGGAATTTCGAAAAAATGGGAAGCTGACAACGAACTTAGATTGCTTATAGCTGAGGATATAAATGGAGATGGATATGCCGAATTTATTGCATCTACAAGATTAAATGATATTATAGTTTTCGATTATAATAGAAATCCTCTATGGGGATACCATTTTGACTATGCGATAACTTCTTTGTCTCTTGGTGATCTGGAGCGAGATGGATTTAAAGAGATATTATTAGGCGTAAATAAAAAACTCATTATCTTAACAAAAGATGGATTTAATTTGAAAGAGTATTCCTTTGATGGTAATGTCAGAGCGGCAACTGCATTTAAGGACGAGTTAAACACTTCATTTGTTATAGTGGGTAAGGATAATGTTCTTTATGCGTACGATTGGGATAAAGAAATATTCAATCATAGTTTTGATGGCAATATTAACTTAATACATTATGATAATCTTGATTATAAAAATGAAGTAGAAATAATAGTAGGAACAAATGACGGCGTGTATATACTTAGTACTAAAGGGAATAGACTTTTTACATATAGGACTTACGCTACAGTAAATGACGTGTTCACCATTAATCTAAACTACCAAGGTGAGAAGGAACTAGTTATCGCCTCCACAGATATAGATGCAATTACCTATCAAGAATTAAAAGATATTCAGAGTCCAGTTTCTCAAGCAAATCAACAAGAAAGAGAAGAAACGATAAGAAGAGCAAATGCTATTTTTGCTACCGGAAAAGCACTATATGATGTTAGAGAATATCAGGCAGCTATTGATAGATTCAGAGAAGCAAGAACCATATATCAATCTGTATCATATACTGAAGGAATTAATAATTCTGGGACTTTTATTTCAAATTCTACGTTATACCTCCAAGCCAAATCATTAGAGGATCAAGCTCTTTCTTTAAAAGATGAAAAAAAATATGAAGAATCCAAATCTACCTACCAGACTGCAAAAGATCTTTATTCAGCAATGAACGACACAGTTAAAATTCAGGAAATGGACCAAAAAATAAATGAAATCGATGACTTGATTAGATCTGAATCTTTATCTAGACTTGTGATCTATATTGTTATAATTGGGGCCATATTGTCAATAATAGGGGTTATATTTTTCTTCCTCAGAAAAAGAAAAAAATCTAAACAAGGTGCTTAATTGTTAAGAGACGAAACTAAAAAAAGGGTAGAAAAGCTGGAGAGTATTGCCATTAATTTTGAGAACGAGGGTTATTATCAAGACGCCGCAGACAGTTATGTCGAGGCTGCAAATTTCCTTGTTGAAGAAAAAGATTTCTTCTGGGGGGCTGAGAACTTTAAAAAAGCAGCCGAGCTTTATTGGGATTCTGGAGACATTGAACGTGCTGAAACTCTTTTTAACACTGCCATAAATTATTACCTTTTAGATGCAGAATATTATCTAAAACGTGATGGATACTTTTGGGCTGTGAGAGATTATAAAATAGCAGTAGAATGCTACGAGAAATGGCTTTCAATGGCTGGAAGAATTTAGAAGTGTTGTGGGCCCGAAGGGATTTGAACCCTTGGCCGCCCGGTTATGAGCCGGGCGCTCTACCAGGCTAAGCTACGGGCCCAGGAGCGCCGCCAGCAGGACTCGAACCTGCGACCATTCGGTTAACAGCCGAGCGCTCTACCTACTGAGCTATGGCGGCATGAAGATTCCGAGTTAAGAATCATATATAAAACTTTCTATCATTAAAAAATATCTATAATTCTTTCTAAATTATTTTTAGTAAATATAAAAGTGGGACTATTGTAAACCATAATATATATGACATCGAAACTTGAAGTAATTTATCAACTCTTTTTTCAATTACGTTTTCTGTCAATTGATTCAATAATAAGTATGATAATAATAATCCGTGAATTGTAGTAATAAGAAATAATAAACTTGCAATTCCTAGAACTCCAGAATATATGATAATAATACTAGAAATGATAGATAGTGAAATTGATAAAAATGAGATTAAAGATGCTTTTCTTTGCCCTAAAATCACTGTAAGTGTTGCTTTTCCCATTATTTTATCTGATTCATAATCTGGAAAACCTGCAAGAATTATGGCCCCAAAAACAGCAAAGAATAGTGGCATTGATAATAGCCAAGGGATAATTATATCTAATCTTGGAGATTGTAATAAAAATCCGGCCAGTAATATGTAAAAGCTATGTGTTATTGCTACGTCAATTTCCCCTAAACCCCTATATTATAGTTTTAATGGGGGAACAGTATATGCCAAACCCAGAATAACTCCAAGTGATAGTATCAAAAATGCATAGACATTATATGCAAATGTTAAAAAAATACTAAAAATAAAAGCAACGGCCAGGGCAATTAATATGGCGTTAATTGCTTGCTTGAATGTAATCATTCCTTCCACAATCATTCTAGATCCGCCGGTGAATTTGCTATAGTTTTTGTTAATCTTGTCTGTTTCATAGTCATAATATTCGTTTGAAACTACCGTTGCACATTCTATCAAAAATAATGTCATGTACCCTACAGCATAAATAGTAATATCAAAATTGTCTAAAATTCTAAAAGAACATAACGCTCCTACAGTATAAGCAAGCCAAGTCATAGGATAAAATTGAAACCTAGTTATCTTAATCCACGAAATAATATTAAATCTGTTCATTTATTATCTGGCCCTATAGATATTTAGAATATTTTTAAATATTTCTGTTTATCTAAGGGTATATAATTTAGCTTCACCGAAAATTTTTTATATATGCACAATTCAGATTAAACAATTCTTCAGAAGTATTAAGTCAGCTGGTGATTTTATGTTTGATACGGAATTAATTGAAAAACTTGTTTCTTCCGAGAACTATTTTAAAAAAAAGGAAGATGTAGAAAAATTAAGGCATAAAGCAATTAAAATGTCACACAAATATCATTTTGAAAACAATAAATTCTATCATGATTATTGTAAATTGAAAGGAGTTACTGGAGATATCAAATCTGAAGACTTCCATAAAATAGTAATCCCCGACGGGGTATTCAAGTCGTATCAGATGGAATCGCCTGAGAAGAGCCCCCAAGAATTTAAAAAATGGGTCGATAGAATTTCTTCAGTTCCACTCGACTTTACCCCAAAAGGCATGGGCTCCCTTGAAAGTTTTCTTCAAGAGTTTTATTCAAATGGGATGCTATTGGGATTTAGCAGCGGTACTTCAGGAAAACTTACATTTCTTCCGCGAGATTCTTTTACCCAAGCAATGCTAATTAGGTCCTATACCGAAGCAATTGACGCAACTCTTAAACTTGACAAAGGCAAGGAGAACTTTATATTGGGGATACCTAGAAAGACATTTTTACAAGTAGGCTTCAATGGAAAAGTAGTAGCAAATTCAATATCACCTGGCAACGTATTCCATGCATTTGAAGAATTAAAAGCCGACATAATAAGATTGAGGATGAGAGGGCCAAGATCTTCAAAAGAAAAAGTCATGAATTATTTTATCAAGAAGATGCTCCCTCGAATTGAGAAAAAAGCCATAACAAGCATAGTAGATCAGTTAGAGAAAAATCAAGGAAAAAGAATTGTTTTCATGGGCCCACCTTTTTTGATAATTGACACTGCTAACTATGTGCTAGAAAATGGAATTAATGCTAAAATCGGAAAAGATAGCTTTTTGGCTTCAACAGGAGGATTTAAAGGTAGGGCCATTATCAGTAGAGATAAAATGAATGATTTGATTGAAGAGGCATTTGGATTAGATTCAAAGAGATACATCGATCTTTATGGTATGACTGAGTCAAACTCAATAATGATTGATTGTATGGAGGGCAACAATAAACACGTTCCTCCTTGGATGGAAGTTATACTATTCGATGAGCATATGGAACCAATACCCCAAGAAGGAAAAGTAACTGGAAATTATGCATTTCTTGAGCCTTCCTCAAAATCATTCCCAGGATTTATTACTACTGGTGACAAATTGAGAGTTGACTACGATGGATGCCCATCTTGCAATAAAACTACTCCAATTCTTTTAAGCATCGAAAGATTACCAAGAATTGAGAGCAGAGGCTGTTCTGGCGTACTTGCAAAAACGGTGGCTGGATAAATGACAAAATTAAAAGGGTATTATCTTCCTAAATCCCTAAAGTCAATAGAAAAAGAAATTGAATTTAGTGAGAAGGAAGTTAAGGAATATACTTTGCTATTGCCAATTATTAATCAAGAAAATATAAAAGAAATAGTAAACGGCCTGAAAGAAAACAGGAAAAAGTATCTTGTAGATATGCCCTTCCCAGAGATAGCTAAGGTGTATGGTGAAGTATCGCGAACTTGGGCGGATAATAAATATGAAAAAAAGAAGATTGCTCTTGAATTACTGCCCGTATTAACAAATCTTTCTCCAGAACTAATAGAATTTTATCAATTCAGATCAATATACAAAATCGATGAGAAGACTATAAATTTTTTATCCAACTTAAATTTACCACCAGAGGTGTTTAAGACTTTTACTCCGATTGATGGGGCAAACACTTTTGTAAGAGCATATGCTGGATTTAGAGACAAAATTGCTCTAAAAAAAATATCTCAGTATGATAAAGAACTTGAACTAGTGACTTACATAACACCATCGAATGTTCCCGGTTTTATTGAAAGTCTTGGTATATTTATAGCGAGCATAGTAAAGGCTGCAGGTCTAATTAAAACACCTTCTGTTCAACCTCTTTTTGCACCTTTATACGCTGAATCTGTCGCAGAAATGAGCAAAGATATAGGTGAAACAATTGCAGTTGTACCATGGGCTGGCGGTGACCAATCAATTGAGGATATAATATTCAGAAACTCAAACGTAGTTAGTGTAGTTTCAAGCACTCAAACGGCAATGTCAGTCAAAAATAGAGTCGACGAATTAAATAGAAATGGTAACTCTATCAAGGGGTGTTACCATGGTGGAAAATTTGGAATTGAACTAATTGGAAGAGAGATGGCAAATAGGGACGTTGCTGGGCTTGCTGCAATCGACGGAATAGGTTATGAGGGGTATATGTGCGGCTCCCCCGCTTTTGGATTTTTTGTTGAAGAAGGAGGCGATCTTAGTCCAATTGAATTTGCAGAAGCATTAGCCAGTGAAATGGAAAAAATATCAAGGTCAATACCGCAGACTAATTTTTTCAGAAAGTTGAGGGAAGTTAAAATTGGAGAAATAATCTCAAGGCCAGAATTTGATGGTGGTCAGAGGACTATTTCTTCTTCTGAACACAACTTTGTAGTAATATATGAATCAAACTTTAATCTAAATCCTATAGGACAAAACAGATTAATACGAGTATTTGGTGTAAAAAGTCTTGAAGAAGTTATTGATAAAATAAAACCATGGAAGGAGTATTTGCAGACTGCTGGTGTGGCAATAGGAAATGATAGAATCCAAAAGATATCTGAGTTAATGGGAAAGACTGGATTTTCAAATATCCGAGTTGCTGGAACAGTGGCTTTGCCACGACTGGGAGAAGCTTGGGATGGCAATTATCCCGTGTATGAATTTTTCATTCCCGATAAGGTCCACTGGACTTCCATAAATGCAATAGATTTTGAAAATGAGATAAAAGAGCTCACTAAAATTAAAAATCAAGTCATAAAAGATGGAGTTTTTAATCATTCTCTTGGAATTCGCTGAAAAGATTATTTGCATTAATTATTCTTATTTTTTAATTTTATTAGAATATAAAAAGAAATATTTAAATACTTTGTATGTTAATATGTTATAGGTGCTTTAATGGTATATGCATATGTTTTAATAACAGTTTCAATTGGGAAGATAAAAGAAGTAATTGAATCTGTAAAGAAGATTGAAGGAGTAATAGAAGCCGATGTTATAACTGGCCCATACGACGCCATTGCAAAAATAAAAGCAAATGATCTAGGCGAACTTACAAAAACAGTAATTCAACAGATTCATTACATTGAAGGTGTAATTGATACAACAACCGCGATAGTAATCTCTGTTTAATATAATTATTTATTTTTTGGTGGTCCATTGAATAAAAGCACGGCTATATGTGATGTGTCTCTTTTTGTTTCAAAAAGTAAATATTCTCAAGCTGAATCATTGATGAAGTCTTTACATATTGAAGAAGTGATAATGCCTGAAGAACTAGTAGACATTCTTATGAAAGTCCATAGAGGGGAAGAACTCTTAGGTGAACAGGTAAGAGTTTTATCTTATTGGGCAAAGGGCCCAGTTCCTAAGGATGAAGAGATAAGAACATTTTATGAAACTCTTATAGAAAAGGGAATTAAAATTAGAACAATAAAAGAATATGTCCTGAAAAAAGAAGTTGAGTTGGGATATACAAAACTAAGAGAGGGCATGGAAAAAGACGAGATGGAAGTCTATAATAAAAGCTGGAGAAATCTATATAACAAATTTTCTGAAACTATGCCTGATCAAACTGCAATTATATGTTCAAAAATTCTATCTTTATCTCTTGTATTCAATGAGAAAATTGTCGCAGTTAATCGAAAACTATTGAGATTCTTGTATGACTCTGGGCTTGAAGTATCAAAAGTAACCTCTAAGATTGAAATTGATAAGAATCTAGTTGAGCATAATATTATTTTTCTTAATGTTTACGGCTCAAAAACCTTTGAACCGCTGTTTTATGAAATAAAAAATTCGATAAAAGAAAGCACAGAGATACAGGTTGAACTAGAAAAAGATGTCGGTTCAATAGTGATGTTTAATCTATAAATACTAATAAATATATTTTTTTCCTTATCTATTAAAGCTCATTAATTCTATTTTATATATTTTTTAGATAGAAAGCTTTTTATATCACTTCAAATACATCAAAAACTAGCAATATTTTTAATGAGGTGTAAATCATGGCAGAAATTAGACAACCAATGAGTGTCCAACCTGAAGGCGCTCAGAGATTTATGGGCAGAGATGCTCAAAGAATGAATATTCTTGCTGGAAGAATAGTAGCAGAAACAGTAAAGACGACACTTGGTCCAAGAGGTATGGATAAAATGCTCGTTGACTCACTTGGAGATGTAGTTATCACAAACGATGGTGCTACAATCCTTAGCGAGATGGACATTGCTCATCCAGCAGCAAAAATGATTGTGGAAGTAGCAAAGACACAAGACGAGGAAGTTGGAGACGGTACAACAACAGCTGTTGTTATTGCCGGAGAACTTTTAAAAAAGGCCGAAGATCTTCTTGATCAAGATGTACACGCAACAGTTGTTGCATCTGGTTATAAACTTGCATCTGAAAAAGCTGAAGAAATATTGAAAGATATTGGCGATAAGATTACAATAAATGACGAAGAGATTCTTCTTGAAATCGCAAAGACTGCAATGACTGGAAAGGGCGCAGAAAAATCAAAGGATACATTAGCACCTTTGGCACTTAAAGCAGTTAAGCAAGTGGCCGTAAAAGAAAACGGAAACTATACAGTTGAAACTGAAGACATTAAGGTAGAGAAGAAAGAAGGTGGAAGTGTAGAAGATTCAAAACTCATCCAGGGATTAATAATTGACAAGGAAAGAGTTCACGACGGCATGCCAAAGAAACTAAAGGATGCAAAGATAGCTTTACTTGACTGTGCACTTGAAGTAAAAGAAACAGAGACCGATGCAGAAATTAGAATTACTTCTCCAGATCAACTTCAAGCATTCTTAGATCAAGAAGAAGCAATGCTAAAGAAGATGGTAGATCAGATTAAGGCATCTGGCGCGACAGTCGTATTCTGCCAGAAGGGCATTGATGATTTAGCTCAACACTACCTTGCAAAGAGTGGGGTATATGCTGCAAGAAGAGTCAAAAAGAGTGACATGAAGAAACTAGCTAAAGCAACAGGCGCAAGAGTTGTAAACAAGATATCTGACCTTGAAGCAAAAGATCTTGGTAATGCAGGCTCTGTCGAAGAGAAAAAGATTGGCGGAGACGAAATGACATTTGTCGAAGGATGCAAGGATCCAAAATCAGTAAGCTTATTGTTAAGGGGTGGAACAGAGCACTTTTTAGAGGAAGTAGAAAGAGCTCTTGAAGATGCTATAGGTGTCATATCCACAGCAATAGAAGATGGAACTATTTGTGCTGGTGGCGGAGCTGCAGAGATGGAACTATCAAAGAGACTCACCGAATATGCTGAAAAGATTAGCGGCAGAGAACAACTAGCAGTTAAGGCATTTGCTCAGGCAATGGAAGTAATTCCAAGAACTTTAGCTGAAAATGCAGGTATGGACCCAATTGATACCCTCGTTGCACTAAAAGCATCACATGAGACAAAAGACCACAAGAGATATGGAATTGATGTTTTTGACGGTAAAGTTAAAGACATGATGAAGGCCGGAGTTGTCGAGCCACTTAGGATAAAGGAACAGGCAGTAAAGAGTGCTTCTGAATCAGCCATAATGATATTAAGAATTGATGACGTAATCGCTGCAAGTGGAATAGGTAAGAGAAGAGGAATGGGCGGCGGCGATGACGACATGGATATGGGTGGCATGGGCGGAATGCCCGGCGGCATGCCTGGAATGATGTAATATACAAATATTTTTTTCTTTTATTTAATATTTTTATTAAATTTTTCTTAGAGATACTCTTATTAATTTATTAATAGTCTTTTTTGCATGGACTCTCAATTAATAATGGAAAAATTATATTCACTTTCTGATCCCAAATCATTAGAGGGAATGGCAAGGTACGGAATAAATACAAGTGAGGCTTTAGGAGTTTCAATTCCTAAACTAAGATCGTTGGCAAAAGAAATAGGAAAAAATCACAAAATAGCTTTGGAATTATGGAACTCAAATTTTCACGAAACTAAAATTCTAGCTAGCATGATAGAAGACCCAAAAACAGTTACATCTGAACAAATGGAAAATTGGGTTAGAGATTTTGATTCTTGGGACGTATGTGACCAAACTTGCAATAATCTTTTTGGGAAAAGTATATTAGCTTTCGGTAAATCTTTTGAATGGTGTAACCAGGATGAAGAATTTGTTAAAAGGGCTGGGTATGTCCTAATTGCAGTTTTAGCAGTTCACGATAAAACTAGAGCAGATGAAGATTTCTTCAAATTTTTTCCTATTATTTAGGGAGGTTCAACAGATGGTAGAATATATGTAAAAAAAGCCGTAAACTGGGCTTTAAGACAAATCGGTAAGAGAAATAGTATTTTAAATAAAAAAGCAATCGAATGTGCAACGAATATAAATAAAATAAATTCTAAATCTGCAAAGTGGATAGCTACCGATGCGTTAAGAGAATTACAAAGTTCTAAAATTTTAGCTCGAATCAAAGAATGAGAAATCCATAACTAATTTAAATAGTTTTGACTATTTTAATTTAATACAATTTTGAGGTGTAAAAATGTTAGACTTAGAAGGGCTTAGTACCGAAGCAAAGATTGGTAAAATATTGATTTTAGTATCTCTGATATTAGGTATAGTTGGTGTCTTTGGGATGCTTGTTGGATTTAGCTTTGGAGCATTATTTCCTATAAGGTACATGAGAGGGTTCCCTTTTTTAGCCGGATTCTTCCTTGTCTTTGCGGTAGTAATTAAAATTTTAGGATTAGTAATTGGATTCATGGCACTATCTTCAGCAAATCTCAAAAATTTCAATAAAGCCGGAATGTACGCTATAATATCTAGTTTATTACCTCCTCTTGATATAATAATGCTAATAGGTGGTATTTTATGCCTTATCAGCAAAGAAGCAAAATAATTTATTTTTTTATTTCAAAAACTATTTAAACATTAAAAAAAGAAGTATATCGTGAGTCTAATATCTAATATATTTGATTTTTTTTATAATCCTATTATTTTTCCAACTCTTATAGCTTACCTAGCTTCTGTTTTTGGAAAAATAATTCATGAATATATAACAAAGAAACATTTGGCTATCCAAGTTGCCATAAAAGATGGAGGAATGCCAAGCTCCCACACGGCCGTAGTAGTTGGTCTATCAACAGCCATTTTTTTATACGAAGGAATGTCTACCGTATTTTGGGTTTCTCTTGTATTTGCATTTGTTGTAATGAAGGACGCAACAGGTATCAGATGGGAAACAGGACAACAAGCGAAGGTAATAAATCAGATATTAAAAAAACTTCGTATGGGAAAAGTAGTTGATGAAGAGTTAAAGGAATTGCTAGGGCATACTGAGGCCCAAGTATTAGGGGGATTTATTTTTGGGATTATATTCTCTTATTTGGGGCATATTGTCTTTTTTGGGTAATTTATTAGATTTAGAATAGTGTTAAATCAATATGAATATTTTAAAACTGATCTAAATTAGTTTTAAGTTAAAACCTTTATTTTATCGTTTTTTTCTATGAATAAAAAATAACTTCTAACAAAGAAGTTTTTAAGTAAAAGGCTTCTTCAATTTCCATGGGTACTGACTTCATCACTGTAAAAGGTGCTTCAGAACACAACCTTAAAAATATCGATGTTCAATTTCCTAGAGACAAACTTATCGTAGTTACAGGAGTTTCAGGATCCGGTAAGTCTTCTCTAGCTTTTGATACAATTTATGCAGAAGGTCAACGACGTTATGTTGAATCACTTTCTGCATATGCAAGACAATTTTTAGGTTTAATGGAGAAACCTGATGTTGAGTATATTGAAGGACTATCTCCGGCTATTTCAATTGAACAAAAAACAACTTCAAAAAATCCTAGATCAACAGTTGGTACCGTTACAGAAATCTATGATTATTTGAGACTTCTTTATGCAAGAATAGGAATTCCTTATTGTTCAAATTGCGGTAAACAAATAAAACAACAAACTGTAACAGAAATTACTGATCAGATATTATCCCATCCCGAAGGTACAAAAGTAACTATTCTAGCCCCAATAGTACGTGGGAGAAAAGGGGAATATTCAACATTACTTAAAGAAATAAATCAAGAAGGTTTTGTAAGGGCAGAAGTAGATGGAGAAATAAAAGAGTTAAATGTAGAGATAAGGCTTGAGAGGTACAAAAAACATGATGTCAATATCATAATTGATAGACTTGTTCTAAAAGATGGAATTTCCCCAAGAATTTACGAAGATATAGAGTTGGCACTTAAAAAAGGCGAAGGAATAGTATTCGTGGATATTAATGATAATAGAAAAACATTTTCTGAACACTTTGCATGCACCGATTGTGGCATAAGTTTAGAGGAAATAACCCCAAGAATGTTCTCATTTAACAGTCCTTATGGGGCATGCCCTTCTTGTCACGGACTTGGATTTAAACAAGAGTTTGATCCTGATCTTATTATACCAAACAAAGAGTTATCTCTTGTTGAAGGTGCAGTAGAGATATGGAACACCAAATTAGAAGGATTTAGAAGGCAAACTTTGGAGGCTCTTTCTAAAAAATTTAATTTCAGACTTGATGTGCCTGTTAAAAATTTGTCACAAAAGCATCTTGACATCCTATTGTATGGTACAACTGACAAAGTAAGATACAATTACCGCTCTCGAAATACGCCATCTTATTGGACTTACGAGAGAACATATGAAGGAATAATACCTTGGCTTGACCGAGTATATAGAGAAACTGATTCTGAGTATCGAAAGGAACAATTTGAGAAATACATCCGACTAAAACCATGTGAAGTTTGTAAAGGTAAAAGATTGAAACCAGAAGCTTTATCTGTTAAGATCCAAGAAAGTTCGATAATTGATATCACTGAACTCCAAATTAGCAATTGTTATAAGTTTTTCATTGATCTTGAGCAAAATCTCACTGAAAAAGAGAAAATTATTTCAAAACAGATATTAAAAGAAATAAAGGCTAGATTAGGATTTCTTCTGAGTGTCGGACTTGACTACTTGACTCTTGGTAGAAGAGCTGGGACTCTTTCGGGAGGGGAATCCCAAAGAATTCGGCTTGCAACTCAAATAGGATCCCAGCTTGTGGGCGTTCTTTATATATTAGATGAGCCGAGTATAGGGCTTCATCAAAGAGATAATGCTAAATTAATTGTCATGCTGAAAAGATTAAGAGATATAGGAAACACTGTAATTGTCATTGAACATGATGAAGAGATGATGCTCTCTTCGGACTATCTCGTAGATATAGGCCCAGGGGCAGGTGTCCATGGGGGGGAAGTAGTTGCAGTTGGATCTCCTGAAGAAGTCATGCATAACCCTGATTCACTTACTGGAAAATACCTATCACGAAAACTTAAAATTGATATTCCTAAAGTTCGGAAACAAAGCAATACCTTTATCATAATTAAAGGAGCGAAACAATTTAATCTAAAAAATATAGACGTAAAAATCCCCCTAGGATTATTTGTGTGTGTTACTGGTGTTTCTGGTAGTGGGAAAAGTACTTTGATTAATGAAATACTATACAAAGATTTAGCAAAAAAATTCTATAGAGCTGTAGATATCCCCGGGGAGCATGATGAAATTCTTGGAATTGAAAATATTGATAAAGTAATTATCATCGACCAAAGTCCAATTGGAAGAAGCCCAAGATCAAACCCCGCAACATATACAGGTTTATTTACTCCAATAAGAGAGCTTTTCTCTGAACTTCCCGAATCAAAAACTAGGGGATTTAAGAAAGGCAGATTTTCTTTTAATGTTAAAGGAGGCAGATGTGAAAATTGTAGGGGCGACGGACTAATAAAAATTGAAATGCATTTCTTACCTGACATTTATGTTAAATGTGAAGAATGTAAAGGTGAAAGGTACAACCGGGAAACTTTAACTGTCAAATACAAGGGAAAATCAATCTCTGAAGTTCTTGATATGACCGTCGAAGAAGCGTTGCACTTTTTTGAAAACATACCAATCATAAGAAATAAACTCCAGACTCTTTATGATGTAGGCCTAACCTATATTAAAGTTGGGCAGCCTGCAACTACCCTTTCAGGAGGGGAAGCGCAAAGAGTCAAATTATCAAAGGAGTTGTCTAAAAAAGCTACGGGAAAAACTCTGTATATCTTGGATGAGCCCACAACTGGACTTCATTTCCACGATGTTAAAAAACTACTTGATGTTCTTTTGCGACTAAGAGAAAATGGTAATACAGTTCTTGTGATTGAACATAATATGGATGTAATTAAGACCGCCGACTATATAATTGATCTTGGTCCTGAGGGAGGTCAGAGGGGGGGAGAAATAATTGTTGAGGGTACGCCCGAAGAAATAATAAAATCTCCAAAGAGCCATACTGGAAGATTCCTAGAAGAAGTATTAAAGCGAGATGGAGCTTTAATATAATTTTTTATTTTATTAATTCTTATTATTTTCCTTAATTTTAACATTGCATCATTAATCATTGATTATCAAATTTTTGTAACTATTGTTTATCGATATTGTTAATAATTTTTATCAATAACGAAAGCTTTATATAGTTTTAATGACACGATTCATATGCACTAGAGGTGATAGATATGAAAAAAATAATTGCTATATTGGTGATGGGACTTTTAATGGCCTCAATCACCCCTATACTGGGAGAAACTTGTCCGACGGATGAACAAAACAATAAGACAACTTGCCCAAGTAAAACGACATCAGCATTATCTAAAATTGTGGCTAAGAGTTTTCTTAACAACATTAGAGATGGTACAATGGATTTTAACGGTAATAAATTAGTACATTCAATATTAACGCCAGTTGGAGATGTAAAATTGACCTCTCCACTTCTACAGCAGAATTTTGGAAGCTATGAATTTACTAATGAAAGAAGCACCCCAGGTTGGCACTCATATGATGTTAAGTCATTAACAAAAACTCAAAAGCAGTATGATCCGATGGTACCAAAAATCTATACCACAAACACTTCGGATGAGGAATAAAAGAAATTATTCTTCATTTATTTTTGAATTTTCTTTAATTACCATTTATTACAATGGATTCTATTTTCCTCAAATCTGTTTATTTGTGGCTTTCCTTCGTTAGGATATCCAATTGAAATAAGAGATACAGGTAATATATTTTCAGGCAAGTTAAGTATTTCTCTGATGCCTTTCATTCTTTCTTCATCAGGATATATCCCAAGCCAACATGCACCAAGCCCCATCGAATGTGCGGCTAACAGGATATTTTCAGTCGCTGCAGAGCAATCAATAGTAATAAATATGTCCCGTGTAATATTCAAGTCACCAGCAACTAGAATTGCCATCGGGGCTTCATAAAGCATCTTCGAGTTTGGATGAAAAGAAGGGATCTTATCCAATACCTCTCTTTTATCTATTATTACAAAATGCCACGGCCTCTCATTTTTTCTTGAAGGTGCATTCATAGCAGCTTCTAAGATTCTTTTTATGTGGTCTTCAGGTACCCCATTTTGTCTGTATTTTCTAATACTTCTTCGTGACATAATAATATCTAAAAAATCCATATTATCTCACAACTATTATTACAATTATTAGTATAAAAATTATGTGGTTATGATATAATTAAATCAACGCCCTTAAATCAACACAATAAAAATCTTATTTCCCTCTTTTCTTATAAAATTGAAATAAAACATTTAATAAAAAAGGATTATTTAACAAAAATCTTTTTTTTAGATAGAAAACCTTTTTAGAACTAAAAATAATAGTATATAATAAATATTGAAGTGATTTTATGACAAAAGAACTATCTTCAGATATGATAAGAAGGACATTTGATAAGAATAAATTAAAATGTAAGAGCAGTCAGGAAGTATCGCCTCTAGAAGATATTGTAGGTCAAGAAAGAGCATTAAAAGCACTGAAATTTGGACTAGAGATAAAAGAGAAAGGATTTAATATTTTTGTTGCAGGTTTTCCCGGAACTGGAAAAATGACGGCAGTGAAAAGTTTTTTAGATAAAATTGCCGAAGATCAAACTGTACCTTTTGACTGGTGTTATGTTAATAATTTTCAAGAATCATATGAGCCCAAAGCCATTAAACTAAAAGCAGGTCAAGGAAAAGTTTTTCACAAAGATATGTTAAATTTCCTAAACGAAGCTAAAATTAATCTTCCGAAAGCATTTGAAAGTGAAGACTTTGCTTTAAAGAGAGAGGCAACTATTCAGAAAATTGAAGCTGAACGAAATAAAATCTTTTCTGAACTAAATAAAAAAGCAGAGAAAGAAGGATTAATTGTTCAAAGTACTCCAATGGGATTCGTTTTTGTTCCTATTGTCAGTGGAAGGCCAATGACTGAAGAAGAATTTATAGCTTTAAATCCCGAAATGAAAGAGGATATACAAAGGAAAAGAGATAAATTAAACTCAGAGTTAAGATTAGTGTTTAGACAGCTAAAAGAATTAGACACAAAAACATTTGAAGAAATAAAGGAATTAAATAAAGAAGTTGCTCTTTTTACAATGGGCCATTTGGTAGACGATTTGAATAAAAAATATTCTGAGTATCCCGATATTATAAACTATTTAAAAGAAGTGCAGGAAGACATATTAGAAAATTTAGCCTTATTCTATAAACCAAATGTTCCTCAAGCTCCAGTTCAAGCTCCATGGGCAGAGGAATTGCCATTTAGGAAATATATGGTCAATCTATTCACAGATAACTCTACACTGGCAGGGAGGCCAGTTGTAGTGGAGCTGAATCCAACATACCATAATCTCTTTGGGAGGATAGAGAAAGAAGCACAGTTTGGGATGCTTACTACTGATTTTACCATGATACGAAGTGGCTCTATCCACAAGGCAAATGGGGGATACCTTGTAATACCTGCTGAAGAGTTAGTGAAAAATCTTTTCTCTTATGATGGATTAAAAAGAGCCTTAAGTAGCGAGGAAGCGATAGTTGAAGAGGCGGGAGAGCGACTTGGATTTATTACAACAAAAGGTTTGAGACCTGCACCTATACCATTAAACACAAAAGTTATTATTATTGGAAATCCAATGATATACCAGACTCTTTTCTCCCTTGATCCAGAATTTAAAGAGTTATTCAAGGTCAAGGCAGAATTTGATATTAACATGGATTTCAACAATGACAATGTAAAAAACTATGTTTCATTTATATGCTCTCTTTGCTCCAAAGAAAATCTACAGCACCTTGATTCTTCTGCAATAGGTAAAGTCATTGAGTTTGGCTCAAGATTGGCCGATGATCAAGAGAAATTATCTACAAGATTTGCAGATATAGCAGATATTATACGTGAAGCAAACTTCTATGCTAGACAAGACAAGAATAACGTAATAAAAGATATTCATATAATAAAAGCCGTTGAGGAAAAAAATTATCGTTCTAATCTTATCCAAGAAAGATTAAATGAAATGGTAACACGAGGCTTTTATCTTATTGATACTGAAGGAGAAGCAGTTGGTCAAATAAACGGTCTTGCAGTATTAAGTTTAGGTGATTATGCCTTTGGTAGACCCTCTAGAGTTACTGCTACCGTAAATATCGGTAGGGGAGGTATTATAGATATTGAACGAGAAGCCAAAATGGGGGGAAATATTCACTCTAAAGGTGTAATGATCTTAGGTGGTTATTTAGCAGAAAACTTTGCGCAAGATAAACCATTAAATCTAACTGCTCGGCTAGTATTTGAACAAAATTATGAGGGTGTCGATGGAGATAGCGCATCAAGCACAGAACTTTATGCAATATTATCCGCTCTCTCGGAAGTTCCAATAAAACAATACTTTGCTGTTACAGGGTCTGTTAATCAGAAAGGAGAAGTGCAGGCAATTGGTGGCGTTAACTATAAAATTGAAGGATTCTATGAAATTTGCAAGGCCAAAGGACTTAATGGAAAGCAAAGTGTATTAATACCAAGAAGTAATGTTCAAAATCTAATGCTTAAAGAAGAGGTCGTCGAAGCAGTAAAAGAAGGAAAATTCCATATATTTTCTGTGGATAATATCAAGGAAGGAATTGAAATACTGACAGGAATCAAAGCTGGAGAAAAAGGGTCAGATGGTAAGTATCCAGAAGATACAATATATGGGATGGTCGATAAACGTCTCAAAAGTATGGCTGAAGAAATGGAAAAGTCTTCAGAAGAAAAAGAAAAATAAGTATTTTAGATAGGAGGTCAAATAATGGTGAATGTAAAAGAAGTGGGGGAAATCTACAAATGTGAAATTTGTGGAAATGTTGTTGAGGTATTGGAAGCCGGCGGAGGAGAATTAATCTGCTGCGGGGAGCCAATGATTTTACAAGAGTAGGCGATATAGATGGTCAAGATTGGTGAAAAAATCCAGGAAGCTGATTGGAAAAAAGAAAAGCATGTACCAGTTATAGACTGCCCAGATTCTGTAAAAGCAAATGAAACATTTGAAGTCAAAGTTGCTATTGGAAAAGGTATAGCTCACCCAAATACAACTGAGCACCATATCAGATGGATAATGCTTTACTACCAGCCCGAAGGTGAAAAATCTTTATATCAAGTCGGAAACTACGAGTTTACTGCACATGGAGAGAGTACACAGGGGCCAAATACAGGTCCAGTCTACACAAACCATGAAGTAAAATCATCTTTAAAAATTGCAAAATCTGGAACACTATTTGCAGTTTCACTATGTAATATTCACGGACTATGGGAATTCTCAAAGGAAGTTAAGGTTAATTAATTTTATTTTTTTACATCAATCTTTTTATAATAACTAATACTTAAAAAATTGCTAAATAGTAAGTACTTATCTAAAAAGGATAAGGAATATCTACTTGATTAAGTACTTGTTATAATACTTAGAAAGTAAATATTCGTTAAGATTGCAAAAAGTATCAATGCATTTAAGTTGTTGAAAGCTATTTTTACAGATTTTACCTTTGTGCCTTTGTTTAATCCCCATGAGCTAAAAGAAGGGGTATTAAGGAGAGAACAGATACTAAAAGAAAATTGATATTTAAGTTAAACAGATCAATTATTTGAAATATCACATAAATAATAGACGCAAATAAAGCTACCATAAATATTAACTTAAGACTTAAATTTCTTCCATTTTTTGTCACAAAGCTTTTCTTTCCACTTAATGAATCTACTTCCATATCTGGTATTTCTACACTCAAAATAAAATAAATTCCATACAGTAAAAGTGGTATTGTAAAAAATATAAAATTCATATCTATAAAGCCTTTCATTACGTAGTAACCCATCCCAGGGACTATAAAACCTATTGCAAGCATTGTGGATATTTCTCTTAGACCTCTATATGACAATCTAATAGGGGGTGCAGTATAAAACCATCCGAGAAGATTCCCGAAGATAACAAAACCTAAGAAAAATAATGCATAGTCATAGTATGCGGTAAAGATACTCCCAACAATAATTGAAATAAAGATTAGAGACAATGCTATCCATTTTGAAGCTTCTCTTAAAGATGGATCGAGTTGTAGTATTCCACTCCCGCCAATTACATTGGTTCTTTCACCTAATTTATCCGCTTCAAAATCGAAATAGTCGTTACTATAAGAAACGGATAAATGGCCTAGAAAACGAATCAAGTAGCCAATACATAATTTTCCAATGTTTAAGTCTGCACCTGTTAATATAGCAAAACAGGCCC
>JAHKLW010000078.1 GCA_020854815.1 Methanofastidiosum sp.
AGTGACATGATGGTAAAGGAGGCGATGATCAAATTTCTCCTTTATGCAACGGTGCGGCAGATTGAATAAAGCACTGTTTTTAGAAAAGGAAAAATAGATTATAGACATAGTTGCCGCAAGCACGAATTATGCAACCATGCAGATTATTAGAAAACATTTATAAACGACTAGTCGTCCTTTATGCAGATTAGAAGGTGATTTTGTTTGGCTGACGAATGTAAAGACCAGGAGAAAAAAATAGATGCCGTAATGACTGTCATGAATGCATGGGTTTATGGTATAGAAAAGACAGCGAATAGTTTTTTTGGCAAACCTGAAGCATTTTATAGGCAATGGATTATTATTTCAATCCGACCTTTTATATCAAAATGGAAAGAACTTGGGGCAGAATTTAAGTATGATCTTGAGGGGTTCGATGCTGCTAAGATGTATGTAGATGAAGTTTCTAAAACAGGTTTTATGGAACGAAAAGATCATGAAATCGAAGGCGATAGTGAAAACTTTATTTATACCGTTCACAAATGTCCATATAATGAACATTGTAACATGTTAGTTACTGATGACAAAGTAGAAAAATTGGCATGTTTAAGGGCGATGGCTATTATTGGGGCAATTGAAAGTTCAAAACCAGGGGAATCAAAGAAGTGGGAATATAAGCCGCAATTCAAAAATGGCGGTCCTTGTGTTATTGAATTTAAGAAAATTAAGAAGTGAATTCAATGCTTTCAAAGCAAGAGAAAATTATTCTGAAGGTATTAGGTGATTTAAAGGGAGAATCTAACCCCGAAGAAATAGCAAAAATCTCTAAACTTCCTGAAGTTGCAGTAATGAGAACTCTTCTTTATTTATCAAGTAAGGAGCTAGTAATTGTTGATGAAAAAGGTATTTCTACTTTGACACTTACAAATGAAGGCAAGGCTAGTTTAACAAATGGCCTAATTGAAAAAATATTTATGAAAGGAATTAAAGATAAACTTCCATTAAATGAACTTGGAATTTCAGAAGAAGAAAAAAACATTGCAATTGGAATGGCAAGAAAAAATGGATGGATTTCTATAGAGAAGATTAATGATTCGATATCATTTTCATTGACAGATAAGGGCGAAGCTGCATTAAATGAAAAAACTCCTGAAGAAATTGCCTTAGAGGATATATCTAAGAAGAAGATAGTAAATGACAATTTGACTAACGTTCTTGTAAAGAGAAAACTTGCTGAGAAGAAATTAGAAACTATCCGAAAAGTGTACCTTACTGAGTTGGGCAAAAAGGAGGTATCCAAAGGTCTAGAGATAACAGAAGAAATTTCAGAATTAACTCCAGATTTGTTAAAAAATCAGAATTGGAGAAATGTTACTTTAAAAAGATTTGATGTTTCATCGGATGTTAAAGTATATTACCCTTCACGAAAACACTTTGTAAATCAAGCAATTGAATATATCAGAAAAATATGGCTTGAAATGGGATTTAAAGAAATGTCAGGCCCTATGATCGATACGTCTTTTTGGGTTTTTGATGCGTTATTCCAACCTCAAGATCACCCTGCAAGAGATATGCAAGACACATTCTTTATAGAATCTCCAAGGTATGGAAAAATTGATCCAATTTTTTCTAATAAAATTTGTGCGATGCATGAACACGGAGGAGAAATAAATTCAAAAGGTTGGGGTTATATTTGGAATAAAAAGATTAGTGAAGAATATGTTTTAAGAACTCACACTACCTCTTTATCTGTTAGAACTCTAAGTACTTTAAAACCTGAAGATTTGCCTGCAAAATTCTTCTCAGTTGGCAAGGTATTCAGAAATGAAAAACTTGACTGGAAACATCTTTTTGAGTTCTATCAGACTGATGGGATAGTAGTTGATGAAGATGCCAATTTTAAACATCTACTTGGTTACCTTAAACGTTTCTTAAATAAAATGGGGCATTCTAAAATAAGATTTAGGCCTGCATATTTCCCATACACAGAGCCTAGTATCGAAGTTGATATCTATAATAAAAATAAAGGAGAATGGGTAGAACTCTTGGGTGCGGGAATTTTCAGACCTGAAGTAGTTGTTCCTCTTCTGGGAAAAGATATACCCGTACTGGCATGGGGGCCAGGATTTGGGAGAATTATGATGGAGTATTACGGATTGACAGATATCCGGCAGAAGTATATGAATGACCTTGATATGATGAAAAAATTACCTATTTGGATAAAAGGATGATTAAAATGCCGACTGTTAATTTTGATAAGAATGAATTTATATCTTTGCTAGGAAAGCCAGTTGACGATCAAACATTAAGTGATAGAATATCTATGATTGGCACTGATCTTGAAAAAGTAAATCCTGAAATAGTAGTTGAAGTTTTTCCAGATAGGCCAGACATGCTATCAATTGAAGGGTTTGCTAGCGCATTGAAAGGTTTCATGGAAATTGAAAAAGGCCCTATTGAGTTCAAAATTCACAAATCTAATTATGAAGGGATCGTTGAGTCTAAAGTTAAATCTGTCAGACCTTTTGCAGTTGGTGCAATTGTGAAAGGAATTAAATTTGATGACGATACTATTAGATCATTGATGCAGATTCAAGAAAAACTCCATATTACTCACGGCAGAAATAGAAAAAAAGTTGCAATAGGGGTACATGATTTAGACACGATTACATTTCCAATTAAATATACGGCTGTGCCTCGAAATTTCTCTTTTATACCTCTAGAATTTGACAAAAATCTTACGATAGATGAAATACTTAAGACTCACCCTAAAGGAGTTGCATATGCACATCTATTGTCAAAATTTAAAGAATGCCCTATATGGATTGATAATAGCGGACAAGTTTTGTCAATGCCCCCAATTATCAATGCAGACCACACAAAAGTAACTGAAAAAACAAAAAATCTATTTATCGATATCACGGGAACTCATAGAAAAAGCATTGAATATGCTTTGAATATAATATTGATGGGACTCTTCATTAGGGGTGCAGAGATCTACCCTTTAAAATTGAATGATGAAGGAAAAGATTGGATTTATCCAAATCTTAATAGAGAAAAAATTGAATTAGATATTTCATATTCTAATAAAATACTTGGACTTAATTTATCTGAAAATGAAACTGCAGATTTACTAATGAGAATGAGATATGGAATAGCTTCAATATCTAAAAATAAAATTCTTGTAGAAATTCCGCCATATAGGGCTGATATCTTACATCCTATTGATTTAGTCGAAGATATATCTATCGCCTACGGATTTGAAAACTTCACACCTGAAATACCCGACATAGCAACTATCGGACAAGAAAATCCTATTGAGATATTCATGAGAAAAGCAGAAGAACTAATGGTAGGATTTAATTTCTTCGAAGTTAAAAATTACATACTCTCAAACGAAGATGTTTTAATTACTAAAATGCTCGATAATAAAAGAAAACTTGTAAAGACAAGAAATGCAGTAAATACAGAGTTCGATACTGTAAGGAGCAGTCTGTTACCTTTACTAATAAAAACTTTAGTTTCGAATTCGCATTACGAGTATCCTCAAAATATATTTGAAGTAGGAATAGTTGTTCCAGATCAAAACTTAATCGAAAAACAGTATCTTTCTTGTGCAATATGTCACCCCAAGGCAAATTTTTCAGAAATAAAGGGAGTATTTAATGGGCTTCTTTCCTCTTTTGGACTTCAATATTCTGTAAAAGAAAAAGAGTATCTTTATTTTATTGAAGGAAGGTCTTGTTCTCTAGACATCGATGGGGCACATATAGGCAAAATGGGAGAATTAAATCCGGAAGTTTTGTACAATTTTAAATTAGAAATGCCAGTTGCCGCATTTGAAATAGACCTCTCGACCATATTCGACCTTTTCAGAGAAAAGATACAAGGGTGAGAATTATCCCAGATATTATTGGTATGGATAGATTATCATTCACTTTTATTAAATATCCTTCTGCAAATGTAGCTGCAAGTGCACCACTTACTGCCATCACTGGGCTAAATAAAAAAAGTCCAATAACAAGGCATGATATCAAACAGGCAAAGCTACCTTCTAATGATTTTTTACCATCCATATATTTCTTTTTTCCAAACTTCTTACCTATAATCGCTGAAAAAAAATCTCCTATAGAGTTATAGCTTATAGCCGCAATAGCAATATATTTCTCAAAAAGAATAATTGTAAAAAATGAAGAGATAATAAAATAAGTTGCAGCAGACAAATCTACTTTTTCGTAATCTCTGACAGTTTTTCCTACGACTTTTGGTATTAATTCATTTCCAAAATTATATCTTAACCTTAAAAATTCTATAAATACAAAAATAAAAACTAGAATTGACATTCCAAATATAGCATCCTTTTTATCATAGAACATGTAACTTATTGGAATTAACAAACCGATCTCATGGAATATTTTTCTTTTTAACTCAGAATCCATGTCAATCCTCATTAGATTTATAAACATTATACGTGGGGGTATTTTTAATGTTTGGGGTAAATAGATGAAACTGATAATAAGCTCAGAATTAGATACGGCAGGAGAGAATATAAGAGAAAATTTGCTCCAAATCTTTCCGTTTGAAAAACTTGATACTAATTATTTTTATGATAAGAATAAGGATGCATTACTTGTAAGACTAAAAAATGAAACAATTTACACGGATTTTCCGGAAACTATTGTTCAAGAAGAAATTAAAGATTATGATTTATCTTCAATTGATTCAATATATTTCGCAACTAGACATAAGTCCGTAGCCAAAATACCAACTTTAACATGCCACACTCCAGGAAATTTTGGGAAGGCCGATTATGGGGGGAAGGATGAATTAGTTTCCCCTTCTAATCCTGTATTTCAAAAAGTAGTATTAAACGAGATTTTTAATTTATCAAAAGATATGGAGATGAAGTTTGAAGTTTCTCTTGAAGCCACACATCACGGACCTTTAACTGGACTTCCAACAACATTTATTGAGATTGGAAGCGATGAAACTTATTGGGGAATAAAAGAAGCTGGCCAATTAATCGCTTCAGCTATTTACAAATCTCTTTCATATGCAGAGGATGAAAAATCTTTTAGAATTGCTGCAGGAATTGGCGGTGGCCATTATTGCCCCAAATTTACTGAAGTCATGTTTAATACTGATATTGCTATAGGCCATGTAATTGCCAAATATAATACTCCAGTTACAGATTCAGCAATTCACGAATTATTAGAAAAAAGTGATTCTTTAGAAATTGTTCTTTTAGACTGGAAAGGCATAAAGGAACGGTCAAATTTAAAAGACAAACTTACAATTAAAGATATATCATTTGTTAAAACAAGTGATATTGTAAAAGAATAAGGATTACCACTAAAGAGAAGCATTATAACTATCATTATTAAGCAAAAGCTTTATATACTATTAACCTATATAGATTACAAATAGGAGTTTTATGTTACCAATAATAAGTAGCTACATTAATATAAGGGGGAGTTAAATGAGATCTGTTATTGAAGATGCCATTGAAAGGGCGGTAACAGAAAAAGACATTGTTAAAGATCATCGCTATACTTCTGTAGATGAGGAACTTGAAAGAGTACTCAGAGAATCTAGAGCCAAGATTAAAGTTGTTGGAACAGGTGGAGCTGGCTCCAATGCAATTGACCGATTAATGGAGATTGGAGTAATTGGAGTTGAAGCGATAGCAGTTAACACGGATGCGCAAGATTTATTAGATACTAGGGCAGACAAAAAGATTTTGATTGGAAAAGAAGTTACAAGAGGACTTGGAGCAGGCAACGATCCTAAAATCGGAGAAGAATCTGCAAGAGAAGATGAAAGGACGATAAAAGAAGTGCTCGAAGGGAGTGACATGGTTTTTGTTACTTGTGGATTGGGCGGAGGAACAGGAACTGGTTCTGCACCAGTAATATCTGAAATCGCCAAAAAGCTTGGAGCACTCACAGTTGCTGTAGTTACCCTACCTTTCACAGTCGAAGGTCTTAGAAGACAGAGGAATGCAGAAAAAGGACTTGAGAAATTAAGGAAAGTTAGTGATACCGTAATAGTAATACCCAACGATAAATTACTTGATATAGCCCCAGGTTTACCCATAAATGCAGCATTTAAAGTTTCTGACGATATATTAATACGTGCTGTTGGGGGTATTGCCGAATTAATTACAAAACCCGGATTAGTAAACGTCGACTTTGCAGATGTTAGATCTGTAATGAAAGAAGGAGACGTAGCAATGATCGGAATGGGGGAATCAGATACAGAAAACAGAGCCAAAGAGGCCATAACTGAAGCATTGAGCAGCCCTCTGATAGATGTGGATGTAACTGGTGCCAAAGGAGCTTTAATTAATATTACTGGAAGTTCAAACATGAAACTAGAGGAAGCAGAAAAGATCGTAGAACATGTAACAAATGAACTTGAGCCTGATGCTCAGATTATCTGGGGTGCAATGATAAACGAAGAAGTTAAAAACGGACTTAGAGTCATGGTAGTCCTTTCAGGAGTTAAATCGCCTTACATATTTGGAAGAAAAGAAACTGAGATGCTCATTGAAAGCGAAACGCCTGTTAGAGGAATTGATCTTGGCATAGAATACATTTAAAAAGGATTCTTATAAATTAGCCTCATGGCAGAGGCTAATTTAAAGAAAAAGGAAAGGGCAAGAAGTTGGATTTCAGAGTACACAAGAGTACTAAAGCTTGCCAAGAAGCCTGGCAGAAAGGAGTATTCACTTACATCTAAAGTAACTGGAATAGGAATAGTTTTAATTGGGTTAATTGGCTATATATTAAAATTCGTTTCAGTTATAATCCAAAATTTTGGGGCATAAATTCTTTCTACAAAGGCTAAACTTTTTAAATCTTTGAGTACCTTTGATTTTATTGTTATCGTGGGTGAGAATATAATGGATGATGATGAAAATCCAATCTTTGCATTAAAGGTAGCTGTTAATCAAGAACAGAATGTAGCAAAGATGATAGAGGGAAAAGTAAAAACTAATAACCTTAAAATTTATGCAGTCTTAGCACCAGAAACCTTAAAAGGTTATGTTTTCATTGAGGCGAGTGATAAAGGGGCTGTAGAAGAAGCCATTCAAGGTCTTCGAAATGTAAGGGGGATTCTTGAAGGCAAAATTGCCTTTGATGAAATAACTCATTTCTTAGAGGCTAAGCCATCAGTATCTGGTCTTGCAAAAGGTGATATTGTAGAACTAATAGCAGGACCATTTAAGGGCGAAAAAGCTAAGATTATAAGAGTAGACAAAGGGAAAGAAGAACTTACAGTTGAACTTCTTGAAGCAATGGTTCCGATACCTGTTACTGTTAAAGGAGATTATGTTAGAATTATAGAGAAAAAGAGCTAATGGTGATATAATGGGAAAAGAGAGATCTGTTACCTCACTTGTCGATGGAGGAAAGGCTACTGCTGGTCCACCTTTAGGGCCCGCCTTAGGGCCACTTGGTATTAATGTAGGAAAGGTCGTCGCCGAAATAAACGAGAAAACTAAAGATTTTCAAGGAATGAAAGTACCTGTGAAGATATTTGTTGACGATAAAAAGAACTTTAGAGTTGAAGTCGGTGTACCTCCTGCTTCTGCATTAATTCTGAAAGACCTTAACCTAGAAAAAGGATCTTCTATGCCATCTTCAAACAAAGTGGGAGATATTAATCTAGATGCACTTGTTAAAATAGCTAAGATGAAAGAACCTTCTTCATTATCTCCCGATATTTCAGGGGTAGTTAAAGAGATGCTAGGAACATGTGTTTCTATGGGCGTAACTTGTGAAGGTAAAGACCCAAGAGTAGTGCAAAATGAGATAAATGAAGGAAAATACGATAATATAATTAAATAAGGAGGAATTGTTTTGAAAGAAGCCGTATTACGAGCGGTGAAGAAGGCGAAGGAAACTTCAAAGCCGAGAAACTTCACACAGTCAATGGAGATGAGCATAAATCTCCAAGGACTAGACATGAAAAAAACACAAAATCGAATCAAAGAAGACTTTGTTTTACCTAATGGAAGGGGCAAAGATGTAAAAATTGGGATCTTTGCTTCAGGCGATATGGCACAAAGAGCCAAAAAGGAAAACTTGTCAATATTTGATCAAGAAGATATAGACAAACTTGCAAAGGACAAAAAGCTTGCAAAAAAAGTTGCAAATAGTCACGATTTTTTCATAGCGCAAACAGATTTTATGACCCTAATTGGTAAATCATTAGGCCCAATTTTTGCGCCAAGAGGAAAAACACCTGCACCTTTACCTCCAACTGCTCCGCTCGAACCTATATTGAATAAAATGAAAAAGACAGTGAAGATAAAAAGCTACAACCAATCTGTGATTCACATGTTTGTTGGGTCCGAAAAAATGGAAGATGAAATGTTGGCAGAAAACATTTCAGAAATAATTAAGTTTTTTGAAAAGAAACTTGAGAAGGGATACGACAACATAAAGTCAATCTACATAAAGACTTCTATGGGACCCGCAGTAAAACTGGAGGATTTTAAATGAAGGGAAGAGTTGCAGTTAAAGGGGACATAGCTGGATGGAAAACAGAAGAGGTAAATTCACTAAGAGATATGATTAATTCTTCTCCTGTTGTAGGGATAGTTGATCTTGAGAATATACCTGCGAAACAGTTACAAAATATAAGGGAAGAACTGAGGGGCAAAGTTACTTTTAGAATGTCAAAAAATAAATTAATGAAGATTTCTCTTGAAAAAACTGAAAAGGAACAACTAAAGGATCATATTAATGCCGGAGCAGCTTTCATCTTTTCTAGCGAGAATCCTTTCAAAATTCATCGACTTTTACAAAAATCAAAAGCACCTGCACCGGCAAAACCAGGTGACATTGCAAAAGCTGATATCATAATCCCTCAAGGAAGTACTGGATTGCCACCAGGTCCACTTGTAAGTGAACTTCAAACTCTAGGAGTTCCAGCTAAAATTGACAAAGGTTCAATATCTATTGAGAGAGAGACAGTATTTGTAAAACATGGAGAGGTAATATCCAAAAAAGTCAGTGAAATTCTTTCTCAACTTAAAATTGAACCAATGGAAGTTGGCGCAAATTTGACAGCTGCTTATGAAAATGGATTATTATTCAAGAAAGATGTTCTTAGTATTGACGACGTCGAAACTAGAAGCAATATAATAAAGGCATTTTCAAATGCTTTGGCGCTATCATTCGATAGAAGAATATTTACAAAACAGAGTATAAAGCTATTAATACAACAAGCTACTATCAAATCAAAATCCTTGGCAATTGGTGCAAACATAGTTTCTCCTGAGACCATTGGACCAATAATGTCAAAGAGCGTTGCCCAAGTTCTCAGCTTATCTAGGTTGTTAGACAGTGCTGCGTTGGACGATGAACTTAAAAATAAGCTCAATGTATCTCACTCAGCAGTTCCTGCCGAAACAAAAGTAGCTCAAAATAAAGTTGAAGAAAATAAAGATGATAAAGATAAAGATGGGGAAGCCGGATTAGAAGGTCTAGGAGCCCTATTTGGTTAATTAATGGAGGTGTGATTATGGAATATGTATATGCTGCGATGATCCTTCATGAGGCTAAGAAGGAAATAAATGAAGCGAATTTAAACAGTGTTTTAAAAGCTGCTGGAGTAGCAGTTGATGAGGCCAGAATTAAAGCTCTTGTATCTTCATTGGAAGATGTAGATATTGAGGAAGCTATAAGCTCTGCTTCAATGCCAGTTGCTCAAGCACCTGTAGCTGCACCAGCAGCAGGAGCTTCAGACCACAAGGCTTCTGGAGAATCAAAGAAGGAAGAAAAGAAAGAAGAAGCAGAAGAATCAGCACTTGAAGGTTTGGGTGCTCTCTTCGGTTAATTCTGTATCTTCTATTTTTATTTTTCTCTTTTTAAATCCTTTACATATTATGTAAGTTTCACGACTTGACGATCTTGAAGATTCTGGTTTTGAAATTTTAACATAATAAAAATCTTTTTTCATATCATCGACCAAGGCTTTTGTAAATTCTCCTTGAAATATTTTTATTAATAGATTTCCTTTATACTGTAAAAAATCTGAACATAATCCTAGAGCTCTGTAACAAAGGTCGATAGATTTTTGATGATCCATAGATCTAATTCCTGAAGTATTTGGAGCAAGATCGGATATGATTGTATTAAATTCATTGTTAAGTTCCTTTATTCTAGTTATAGTTGAATCTTCAAATATGTCTCCCCGAATGAAATATGAGTTGGAAAATTTGTCTTTGACTGTTCTTAAATCAATTCCTACAACTAACCCCGTTTCTCCTACCAATGTTGATGATATTTGCATCCACCCACCTGGGGCAGCACCCAAATCTAAAACGCTATATCCCTTTTTTATTATATTGAATTTTTTGTTTAGTTGAATTAGTTTAAATGATGCTCTAGACTTATAACCCTCTCTTTTTGCCATTCGGTGATAGCCATCTTTTTGCTGATACATAATAAGTAATATATAAAAACTCTTTTAAATGTATATTTTTCCCTAGGAATGTGTCAAATCTACTTGATTCTGCATCTTATTGGAATTCAAAAGGAATAATTCTTGATAGAATGGGAAAGCATAAAGATGCATTAGAATGTTTTGAAAAGGCAAGGGCCATTGATCCACAAGATGTAGACGTAATAACGAATATCGGAATATCATTTGATAAACTAGGAAAACCGGAAGAAGCGCTGAAGTTTTATGAAGTAGCTCTCCAAAAAAATGAAGACACTAAGACTATTTATAATAAAGGGATATCACTATCAAAGATGGGGAGATACTCTGAAGCTGTTAATTGTTTTAAAAAAGTTCTAAACGAAGAAAAAAATAACAAAAATGCAATTATTAATCTCGCCATTGCACTCCAAAAAATGGATAGACTAGAAGAAGCCATCTCAATTCTAAAAGAATGGGGTGAGTTTGACTACATATATACAAGGGCTCATCTAATGCTTGAAAATGGAAAAAAACAGATCGAAGATTCAATAAATCTATTGCAAATGTGTTTGAATGAAAACTCTGAAAGTATACCCTCTCTGGAGAATATTGCGTATGCTTTAAAGATGATAGGAATGAATGGAGATTCAATAAGATACTCAGAAAATGTTAGGCATCTTTACTCAGAAAGAAGGAAAGTAGAAGAAAAAATCAAAACTTTAAAAGAACTATTAGTCAATTGTATTTCTAATTATGAAAAAATAGGTGAGACTTTAGTAACAAAAAAAGATTTAGGTAAAAATTATAACTTTTATAAAGATATCTTTGAGGGACTATATCGAGATATTATATTGATTGACGAGGATTATTCCTCATTTTTGGAAAATTACGGAAAAAGATCAATATCCTCATCTAATGTGTATATACAAGAGCTTCTACTTAGGACTAACAACTTAAATCAGAGTCTAAATGCATTAAAAATCAAAATAGAAGAAGGTATAGGGAGGCCAAGTCTTAGGTATATTTTTTATATACTCGATTCATTTGAGAGGAAGAAAGAATCTGAAATTCAGGTATATTTAATTAATAATGGAGACATGGATGCTTTTGACATATCTGTGTTAATAGAAAAAAACAAGGATTTGAATATACCAAAGATTGAAGATAAAATAGACTCCCTTAAGTCTATGGAATATAGATCATACACTATTCATCTTAAACCTAAACACGAAGGAGTATTTGAGATCAATACTTTTTGTAATTATAGAGGAAATGAAATTTATGAAACTGAGATGATTTATCCATTAGAAATACCTTATTTATCTGATGAGGACTCACTAAATCTGATTTCTTATCTAAAAGTCTTAAGATTGGATATGGATACAACAGCAGAGGAAATAAGGAGAAGATGGAAGGAACTGTCTAAACATTACCATCCCGATACAACTCAAGATGAAAAAGAAAAAATCATAAAAGAAAGTATTCTAAAAGAAATTAACGAAGCTTATGAAGGATTGAAGAACTATTATTAGATTTCGCAACATCATTCCATCAAAATTTCCGATGGAATAGCAAGATATAAAAATTAATTAAAGAACTAACAGGTATGAAATCAAAAATATGTTCAATATTAGTATTGATATTGATACTTCAACTCATTTTCATAAACCCTGCAACATCTGCAAATGTTCCAAGATCTTTTTTTGTGGATACCACTAACGGTCAACCACAATCAATAATAGTAGTTGGGAAAAATGCAGCGTCTATGGATTCAATATCGGGAAGCTTAATTATTACAAAAATTCAAGCTGAAGCTTATTATGAAAATTTTGTTTATGTCACCATAACCGGATCGAGAATAGTAGAGGCTTCGAATGAACAATTAATCACGTTAGATCCTTCAACAATGAGTTTGACTTGGAGAGATGATAAAGGAAACACTGGTATTTTCAGTTATAGCCAATCTATTGAAATAATTAATCTTAGATTCAATACAACAGATCCAAATAATCTAAAAATTTATATTGCTCAAAATCAAAATCCTTTAAATATATTAACTCCAGATCTTAATAGAAACGTTACTATTTCTCCCGATTATTCTCTTGAATTATTGGATAGTAATGGAAATAATCCTGGACTTTATAACTCTGGAGGAAACCTAAGATTCAATGTAATATTCACAAAACAACAACCTGGAGCATTTCAACAAGTTAAAGTCAATATATGGGAGCCTGAAAAATTGATAACTAACGATGAAGGATTAATGGAGAACGATGCTAAAAATAATAATCTTATACTTGTAGGGGGGCCAGTTGCAAATAGGCTTGTAGCGAATCTAGTTAGAGAAGGAAAATCCAAAGTTGATTGGTATAATTCGCAGGGAGAGACTGAATACATATCAAATGGTTTATACGGCCGTGACGTGATTATTGTCGCAGGGGCAGATAGGGAAAAGACAAGAGACGCAGTAATTCGATTGATTAATTCTTAATCACTCTATTCGAAGTCAATATCTATATAGAATTATAAATATCTCCATAGGAAATGAAGGGGTTATGATGAAAGAAGTATTAGTACTATATGCTGGTCAAAAATACAAATGTAAACAATGCGGAGAATGTTGTAGAGTTAGAGGGGTTCCACTTACATTATTTGATATCGAAAGAATCGAAAAGAATACTAATAAAGATTTTGCATTGTACGATATTTCTAGAAAAAGATTTGTAATAGAAAAAAGGATTTGGGATAATGGCTGTGTATTTTTAGACGATATGAATTGCACCATCCATAAATTTAAGCCCTTGATTTGCCGACTCTTCCCACTAGGAGTTTTTTATAACCCTATATCTGAATCAGATACCCCTCACATATTGAAAAATGGAGAAAAGGCATACATATATGTCGATGTATCTTGTCCTGGAATTGGAAACGAAGGGGAACCTTTTGACATTGAAAAAATTTTAGAATTGTGCCAGAAAATTAAAATTGAAATGGCTTATACATTGAACTTGTAGGTATTTTATGAAACTCTTAGAAGGGAAAAAACTGGATAATATTAAAAAAACAATAGAAAACTATGGTGGAATCTTTGAGTTAAGTGAAAACAATCTATTGGCGATAGTTGGGGATGACGTATTTTTGGTAAACAAACTAATTTATGAAAAGATTCTAGGTGAAAAAATAAATGAAAACTTAGTTTCGATTGGGGCACAAATTGGAAAATTCCAAAAAGGTAATTTTTTATTAGGTTTAGAATGCTATCTAATAATGGCATCTTCTTCAAAAAAATCAAAATTGAATGAAAAAGGTGCTTCTTTATTCTTATATGGGCGGGATGTTTTTGTCAAGAATATAGTCAATCCACCAAAAAAAGGTTATACAATAGTTTCGAATATAAGAAACGAAGTGATTGGCATTGGTAAATTTGATGGAAAGATGTTGAATAATGTTATTGATAGAGGGTCATATCTTCGAACTCTTGAATAATGTTTAGTTTAAAACAATGAATGTTAAATTTGTTACACTAAGGTCATCAGATTTAAAAGGCATTTTTAATTTCTTCATTCGGTGATACTTAATGGTAGTTAATATGAAAGGCAAGCATCTTGCTTCTTTACATGATCTTACGAAAGAAGAAATATGGCAAATATTGAAAACGGCCGAAACTTTAAAAATTAAACAGAAAACAGGGGAACGACACGAATTATTATACGGTAAAACTTTAGCAATGATATTCCAGAAGCCATCAACGAGAACAAGGGTGTCGTTTGAAGTTGGAATGAAACAATTAGGTGGGCACGCCTTATACTTATCCTCTACAGATCTTCAATTAGGAAGGGGGGAAACAGTGGGCGACACAGGTGCAGTTCTTGCCCGTTACTGCGATGGGATAATGGCAAGGGTATTTTCACATGACAATATTATAGAACTATGTAAACATTCAACTGTTCCAGTTATAAACGGTTTATCAGATCTTTTACATCCATGTCAATGCCTGGCTGATTTAGAAACAATTCTTGAAAAGAAACAAGAATTTAAAGGACTTAAATTGGCATTTGTCGGCGATGGAAACAACGTTTGTCATTCTCTAATGTTTGGATCTGCAAAAGTAGGAATGGATATGACTGTGGTCTGTCCAAAAGGCTACGAACCTGACAAACAAATTGAAAAAATGGCACTAGAAGATGGGCTTAAACTTGAGATAACAAACGATCCAAAAGGTGTTAAAGGCGCAGATGTAATTTACACAGACGTATGGGCAAGTATGGGGAAAGACAAAGAACATGAAGACAGAGTAAAAGTATTCAAACCTTACCAGGTAAATGAAAAATTAGTTTCACAAGCACAAGACGACTGCATAGTTATGCACTGCTTACCTGCACATAGGGGAGAAGAAATAACTGATGAAGTTGTCGATGGTCCACATTCAGTTGTACTTGACCAAGCCGAGAATAGAAACCATGCACAAAAAGCTGTAATGGCACTTTTAATGTAAATAGATTATTAATCTATTAATCTTTTTTTATATTTATTTTTTGATTACACCATCTCTTATTCTAACTAAAAAGCATTAAAAATCTAGAAAAATATATAAACTCCTATAATAAAAACTGTAAAAGGGATATTCATGAGGATTTCTAAATTATATGGGCTCGAATTGTATAATACAAAAGGCGAGTACATAGGCATAATTAACGATATTATTCTCGAAGTTAAAGAAGGAGTTGTCTTTGGACTAGCTGTTGGGCAAGAAAAAGGTATTGACAATATTGCAGTCGGATTCAAAGATGTTTCTGCTATTGGAGACATCGTTATTGTAAGGGCTAAGAAAGAAGATTCAGTAAAGCTTGGAATGTAAAATAGGTGCTTAAAATGACAGGTAAATTAGAAAAATATCTTTTAGATAAATTACAAAATGAAAAACTTCATTTTTCTTTAATTGACCCCGATAGTTTCTCCATAGATGAAGCAAAGAGTGCAGCATCAATTTCCGAAGAGGCTGGCAGTGATGCTATATTGATAGGTGGTTCCACTCATACTTTGGGTAATTATCTTGACATCTTGATAGAATCAATTAAAGCAAGTACAAAACTCCCTGTGATTATTTTTCCAGGAGGTGTTGCACAAGTATCGCCAAAGGCAGATGCAATTTTATTCATGTCTTATATGAATTCAAGAAATCCTTATTTTATCACAAAATCTCAAGCTCTCGGAAGTTTCCTAGTAAAAAAAACTGGAATTGAACCAATACCCACTGGCTACCTAGTGGTTGAACCAGGTGAAACAGTAGGATGGATGGGCGAAGCTGATCTTATTCCTAGAAAAAAACCCCAAATAGCTGCTGCGTATTCACTAGCCGCACAATACTTGGGGATGAGATTTGTCTATCTTGAAGCAGGATCAGGCGCTCCTGAAACAGTTACTCCTGAAATGGTGGGGCTTGTAAAAAAGATCATTGATATACCTTTAATTGTGGGGGGTGGGATAAGATCTCCAGAATCGGCTAAGAAACTTGCTATGGCGGGAGCAGACATATTTGTAACAGGAACTATTATTGAAAAAGAAAAAGAAAAACTTTTTGACATTATAAAAGCCATAAAAAATTAAAGTGGGCGGATTATAGCCCATCTTTTGTAATATTGGCATTGAACTAAGCGACCTACCACAAACCTCAGACCAGGTTTCATCGGTTTTAGTTTGGTCTTGCACCATGTGGGAAGGTATTCCACCGTTTCCTATGTCTTCTCAGTAGTTTTGGAATTTGTTGCCAAATTCCGTCTACATCATTTTCATCAGACAAAGGCCGTTTTTTTCTGTTCCTTTACCTTGGATTTCCCCAAGCATCTTTCGACGCCACATCCTGATCAGGTGGATGGAGCTTCCTCCCTTAAGGGAAGCCAATATTCCGCCCACACAATAACTTAATAACGTTGAAGATATAAATTTATTCATGAATATTCTGATGATTGGTGAATATCCTCCAAAAATTGGGGGTATTTCTACCCACATATATCAACTAAAAAAAGAATTGAGTAAATTTGACCAAGATGTTTTTGTTTTAACTTATTCAAATTGCTTAGAAGAAAAAGTATATTCTACAAGATTACCTAAGAAGTTTAGGGGAATTTTTTTTATTATATTTGGGTTTTTTATGGGCATTAGTATAATTAGAAAGAATAAAATTGATTTGATACATGCACATTTTGCCACAACTCCTGGGATACTCGGCCTTTTTTTATCCATTATTACACGAAAAAAGAGAATTTTAACAGTCCATGGGAGTGATATCAACGTTTACTTAAAAAAAAGTATTATGGGTCAGTTAGTGAAATTTGTATTGTATAATTATCCTGTTATCATTGCCGTATCTCCCGATCTTGTAAAAAAATTAGCACCTTTAGTTAGGGGTGATATTATTCCTATTCCCAACGGAGTTGATCATTTGAGATTCTTTCCCGAAGATTCTGAAAAAAAAGGTATAGGATTCATAGGAGCCTTAGTAAATGAAAAAAATCCATGGGAGTTTATTGATTTAATTCGAAAGCTTAGGCTAAAAGGGATTATTGAATCAGCTTATATTATTGGAGACGGTTACTTAAAAAAAGACCTAGTTGAAATATCTAGAGGTCTCGATATTGATTTTTTAGGAGAGATATTCGACGTAGAAAAATATTTGAAAAAATTTAAGGTAGTTGTTTCAACTTCAAAAACCGAAGGATTTGGGCTTTCTATTCTCGAGGCCATGGCATGTGGTGTTCCTGTAGTTTCTCTAGTAAGCCTGGGCTCTAAATACCTATTAGGTGATTTGAATTTGGTAGTTCAAGATAAAAATCAATTAACAGATTTAGTAGAGAAAATAATAATAAATCCCGAACTTAGACTTGAACTTTCCAACAAGGTACTAGAAAAATCTAAGCTATTCTCGTGGGAAAAATGCGCCAGAGGTACTTTGGACGTTTATAAAAAATTTATTTGAATAATGGGATGTATGGATTTATTCTTATTAAAATAAGAAATGAAAAACCTATCCCAAGCGCATATGCCAAAATATCATGTGCAATAAGCCAACTGTAACCTTGTTCAAAAAGATATATTGTTATGATTAATCTTAATATATTTAAAAATAATAGGATTATTAAAAATAGAAAAAGATATGCGATTTTTTTAGATAATGTTAATGAAGACAATACAAATAAAGAAGTAAATATTGCACCTGAAGCTAACCCAATACACCTCTTAGAGATTTCATAATTTCCCACAGCAATAAATTTCTCAGATACAATAAGTGGCTTTTGTATATCTAAAAGTGCTACCCCTTCCTTAACAGCTTCAGCTGTGAATATCCTGATTGGAGTATAATCACTTATAACATAAAGAAATATGGATAGTATCATTCCTTTAATAAAAAATATTAGCTTGTTATAATTGGCTTCCCCATATTTCTTAATTATGTTATCTTTTATCATTGATTTTTCAATAATAAATATTGTTTTAAGTTTTTCCTTATTAATTTTGTAGATTTCGTAATAATCAGGGATAATTTTATATATTAATTTACTATTTACTTTATAAATAAAGGGGGAGTTTTATTGGGAGAATCGCTAGTCATATCTTCAGGAAAGGGAGGAGTGGGGAAAACAACAATTTCGGCTAATTTGGGTATAGCTCTTTCTGAGATTGGACTTAATGTTTTAATTTTTGATGCAGATATTACTATGGCTAATCTTGAGCTAATATTTGGAATGGAAGGACTGCCAAAGACTATCCAAGATGTACTCGAAGATAAAGCAAGACCTCAAGATATAGTATATGCTGGCCCCGGCGGTGTAAAAGTCGTCCCTGCAGGCCTATCGCTAAGAAGGCTAAAAAAATCCGATCCTGATAAAATTAATGAAATATTTAAATATTTTGTAGAAAAAGTTGATTTGTTAATAATCGATGGGCCCCCAGGTCTCGAAGTAGATGCAGTGACTTCTATCGCAGCATCACAAAATATGCTTTTGATTGTAAATCCTGAGATTACCTCGTTATCCGATGCATTGAAAATAAAACTTGTAGCAGAGAAATTAGGCACAAGAATTCTTGGGGTTATCGTAAATAGAGTTAGAGGAGACCCAACAGAAGTTTCAGGGCCTGAAATAGAAGCAATACTTGAACTTAGGATAATTGGTAATATCCCAGAAGACCAAATAGTAAAGAAATCAACAACTCTAGGAAAACCTTTTGTAATATTGGACCCAAAATCTCCGGCCTCACTAGCTATTAGAGAGATTGCTAAAAAAATTGCGGGAAAGAAGGTGGAATTTGAACCCTCTACAAAATCCATGAATAAACTAATGGGAGGGCTATTTGGGAGATGAAATTATGGCATTGTTAGATATAATGGTTAATAGCTGGATTATAATTTTTATTATAGCCATAGTCAGTATAATAATCAATGTAATCTTAGGGGTTAAGGTTTATATGCAAAGAGAAGAGCTCGATAGATTACGCGGTGGCAGATTGTCTCGTGAGGAACTTGAGATATTAAGGGCACGTCTTGCTAGAATAAAGAAACTATCTAAATAATTTTATTATTCTTCCTCAAACTAGTAATATTTCTACCTATAATTACAAAAATTAATTACTAATTCTAAACATTAAAAATACTTATTGTTAATCAATAACTACCAAAAGCTTTATATAGTTATTAAATCATAATTGGTAGTGGATATTCATAACTTGGTGGAACAATGAAAAATTCCAATTATTCATATTTGCTAAATGTATTTTTATTATCGATATTCATTATCAGCGTTGTTGCAACCCCTGTCTTGGCACAAGGTGTAATATCTGGGAGAGTAACCGATACCAACGCAACACCACAAGGAATCAGTGGTGTTATAGTTGACGCTTATAAGGCAAACGATACCAATGCTTGTCCAACGATAAAAGGAATGGCAACAACTGATGTCAACGGTACTTATTATATATATCCATTAGAATATGGTAAATATGCAATAAGAGCTTATGCACCAGGTTATTTATCAAATTCTACATTAGCAGATACCTGTATTTCGTCATGTTCTCCAGATTTTAATTTAACACTTCAGGATACAAATGGGATTGTAATAGGGCATGTATATGAGCCAGATGGAATAACTCCTATCGAAGGTGCAACTGTAAAAGCTTATTATCCTGGTACAGAGAATGTATTAGCAAGTTCTTTAACATCTGCGGACGGTAATTATACTCTTTCTAATCTTGGTGGCATATATGATATTGAAGCCTCAGGAATAGGGTGGCTTCCAAAAAAAATGACTATAAACGTACCTCATCCTTTGGGACTAATCATCCAAGACTTTGTTCTTTTACCTGGGCCTTATTACGATCCTGACGCGGTATTCATGGGGTGGATAGAAATTGGAGATCTCACAGTTGTAGGAGATTACACTATACTACTTAAAGACCTTCAAAGAAGACACCCAATAATGCCGCCGGAAAGGGGTATCTTGGAGGTATATAGAAAGGGAACAATGGTAATACAACAGGTTGTCGTGCCTGGAGATACATTATTCATTGATGAAATTATTAAAATTAAGGTAAATGAAATTAATGATCATGAAAACGCTAATTATTTTGGAAGATACAAACTTAATATCACTGTGACTAGGAGAAAGGAGCCTGAATTGTCTATTAATTTGACCAATCTTTATAGGGGAGAGATAGATGACAAAGATAGAACTTTTTTGAGGGGAAGCAAGGAAGGCATTAAAACAGTACTTTTAGGAGATACTGATATCAACGCAAGTTCAGGGTCTGTTGAGTTTGATGACAATAATTATAATTTCAATGTTTCTGCAATAAATGGAAACATTCAATATGTATTTAATTTTAAAGAAGTGAACGGCTCATTCGTTCAACCGGGGCATCTATATAAAGGAGACATTGTTACTATAGGGAAAGATACCACGTGTAAGAATATTAGGCAACTTGTTATTTATGAGATGAATGGGAACTCGGTAATTTGGGCACCAATAATACATTCCATAATGAAACCAGAAGATTTTGATTTTGAAACAGAAAATGAAATTGAGAAACCACAGTCAGATACTAACTTCTGGTATGTAACTGAGATTGAGAATACTGGAGACATACCTGCAAAAAATGTTAAAATCCATGTAACAGCAAAAGATTTTATTTTTCTGAGTGGAAATAACTGTTATTGTGGTTCTGATAAAGAAGCATGTCTTGAAATAAAATCAATGGAACCTGGGGAAAAAAGACTGATAGTGTTTAAATTTAAAGCTCCTCAAACTGATTACTTGAAAGTATCACCTATCCAGATTGATTTGTCCTATCAAATGGCTTATTTTAATGAAAAAGAACAGGAAGTAATACAAGATTATTCAAAAAGCGATAAAACTTTGATAACTATAGTTCCAAAACAACCAGAATTTCAGATTACAAGAAATATTGTTAAAGAAAAACTTTTTGTCGGAGAAACAACTGATGTTGAAATCAGAATAAAGAACACTGGAGATATACCGGCTACAAAAATAAAATTAATTGATTATATTCCTGATGGATTTGAATTAATCGATGGTAGCGCAACAATGAACATCGATAAGATGGCAAAAAATGAAACATTCACTTTAATCTATAAAGTAAAAGCTCTTGAAATGGGAGAATTCGATTTCAAAACTGAACTACTTTTTGAAGATGAAGCCGGAAAAAAATACAAAACTACTTCAAAAATTGAACCAGTTTCAGTTAGCAAGGAATTTCCAAGACTTGAGATACTCAAGAAATTGGATAGAGTTACAATATCCAGAGGAGATTCCGTTATTGTAGTTTTAGTTGTAAGAAATACTGGAAATAAGATTGCAAGAGATGTGCAGGTTCTTGATTTTGTTCCCGAAGGATTCAGACTGATTGACGATCCAAAAACAAAAAGAATAGAATATACTATCGCTGAATTAAAACCGGAACAAGAAAGAATGTTTAAGTATATTATAACTGCATCTTATCCGGGAGAATATAAAATAGGCGACACAAAATTATTGTATTACGATCTTGAGGGCCACAGCTTTGAACATATAGCATCTGGTACCTCGGTAAGAGTTAATGGCGAGCCCAAAATAACAATATCCAATATTCAGTATTTTAATGAAGATTATTCTTTTGCGGATTACAAATATGTTGACATTGTCTTAACTTTAACAAATACAGGGGATGGACTTGCAAAAAAAATAAGTTATATCAATGCTATTTCTGGAGATATAGAGCTCATTGACGGTCAATTAGGGGGATTTCTAGATGATCTAAAACAGGGCGATTCAAAGACAACTAAATTCACAGTTAGAGTGCTTCAAGAAAACAAAGATAAGATATTCACAATTAATACTTCTTCAGAATTTGAAGATATAGCTGGCAAGAAAGCCAAATCTGAAGTATCCACAAATATTACTATTGGCGGAAGAACTCCAAATATAAATCTGATAAGACAAGAATCTGATTACAAATCAGACGTAATTAGAATTGGGCATATTATACCTGTAGTAACAATAATCGCTAACTCAGGCGACGGAGATGCTAAAAATGTTAGGATTGAAGATAGAATCCCTTCAAATTTTCAAGTAACAACAGGTATTAACTATTGGGGTGGCCAATTAAAACCTGAGGAGAGGGTAACTTTAAGATATACTTTAGTGCCTTCCCAGGGAGGAGAATATCAAATTGGCCAAACTTTATCGACATATGAAGATGAGTGGGGAGTCAAGGGAACAAAATCATTGTCTCCAACCCTAGTCACAGTTTGGGGCCCTTCAATCTCTAGAGTTATCTCTATCAATGAAATTCAAGAAGATGAAACAATAAAGATAACTTATACAATTAAAAACTGGGGAAAGGACGATATTTATGAAGTAAAAATATTTGAAGCTCTACCTCAAGGATTTGAAATAATTTCGGGAGATAAGGAAATAATAATTGGAGAAATTAAAGCAGGAGTTGAAGTATCAAGAGAATTACAGGTAAAAGCTACAAAATCTGGAGCATTTATCTTAGAAGATTCGAAATTTTACTGGAAAAATGTTTTTGAGGAATTAAAATCTTTTGACATTGAAAGAACAACTATAAGTGTCAAAGCTAAAGCGGCACCTCAAACTAGTCTACCCAATGTTCCTCAATCAGTAACTCAAACAATACAAGATATTAAGTCATCACCATATGCACCTTTTATTTTAATTGCAATCATTGTATTACTTTTGTCAGTAGTGGGGTACGCAGTTTATAAATCAATGAGATCAAAGGGGCCATCGACTAAATCTCTCGCATCAAAAAACGGTAAACCGCCACTTGAGCCACAGACTGACAAAAAAGTAAAAACTAAATCTAGAAAAGGATTCAACTTATTATCAAAACAAAAAGAAAATGCAGTCAAACCTGACCAAAAGTCACCTGTAGCTGGATTCGAAACTCAGGCCAAATCATTAACCAAAGAGTCAAAAAAAGAGAAGAAAATTTTTGGGCTATTTTCTAAAAAAGAAAAATTACCAAATAGAGAAAAAGCACCCACACCAGTATCTCCAAGTCTTGAAGTTGAAAATAAATTTAAAGAATTTGTAACACGTGAAGAAGATAAAAATAATATAACAAAAGATCAAACTGGTCAAGAATTACTTGGTAAAAGAGTCGCACCTCCTGCGATAAAACAAAAACAAAAGAGTAAATTTTCATTATTTTCAAAGAAAAGTGAGGGAATACCTCAAGATACAAAGTCGTTTACGCTGTCTCATTTATATAAATCCCAAGAAAATAAAGATAAAAAGGAACAACTAAGAAAAGAATTAGAATCAGTAAGTATTTTAGAGGAAGATCCACCTACATTAAAAGAGAAATTTAAAAATAATAATGGGAGATTAGAAGCAAAATTCTCTTCATCAAATAATCCGATAACAGAGGAGACAATAGAGGCAAGATCGCCGAGAGTGGAATTTAGACCTCCTGAGGAAATAAGAAAAGAACTTGAGGAGCTTAAATCAACATTACAAGATAAGGAAAAAATAGAAGCTCTTGATCCATTAGAAATAGAATCTATGAGGTCTGATATTTCAAAGACTCTAGAAGAGATAGAAATAAGACAAGAGAAGATTGCAAGAGAAGAGCAAAGAGAAATTTTGGAGGAGTCTTCCCATATAGAGCTAATGGATAGAAAAGAACTTGATGAATTTCAGACAAAAATATTAAATGAAATTAATGAGATTGAATCTAAGAAACATATTGATTTTGAAGAAGAACAATTGAAAGAGGTAAAGGGGAGGGTTGTACCCAAGAATGTTAATTTAGAACTTCCGCCGTCTGTAGAAAGAGCATACAAAGAATTCAAACAAAATAAGAACAATGGTGAACCTGAAAATCCATTCAAAGAAGGGGGCAATGGGCCAATTAAGAAGACTAGTTCTTGGACAAATAACTTTAAACACAACAACACTTCGCCAGAAATACCTTCTTCAATAAGGGAATTACTAGAAAAAAGACCCTCGAGTAATAATGATACATACACCACAACACCAGATATAAAAGAGATTATTAAAGGGAAAAAGGAAACTACAGACAGGTTCTATTCTAAAAATTCTACATCAATACCAGAACCAAAAGAAGTAATAAAAGGTAAGAAAAAGAATCAAAGATGACCTTATTCGATTAAATTATAGTGTGTAATCTGCTAAAAATTTCGCCTGTTATCAAATGATGATTTTTCTTCCTCCTTATCTACCAATTCCATAAAGTTGCCCAGTACTACTGGCTCAAGCTTTCGCCAGAAAGCTTTCTCTGGTGTTTCAAGATTGTCCCAGTCTAAACTCATGTGCGGTCTTATCTCGTTATACCAATGCACGAACATTTCAAATGATTCAAATCCGCTTCGATGTCGCTTGTACAGGTGAAACCATTTCTCTACCTTGCCGTTTGTCTGTGGGTGGGCTCGTCTGCAGAGTATATGCTTGATGTCATAGGATTTACAGAATTCCTCAAAGCTGTGGGAAGCATTTCCACACTTGTCCCGCCTATTGGCATAAAATTCAGAGCCTCTATCCGTTATTACTTCATGAAATTTCATTACATGCTCGTATTTATGGAAAGCCTCTTTGAGAAGTGATATGGCAATTTCAGCGCTCTGGCGCTTAAATTCTCCTCCTGAGAGTATTTTCCGGCTTGCGTCATCTAAAACAACGCATACTGAGGTCCCGTTTACTCCTGTTGACCAGTCCATATGCACTGTACTAAGAGGATACGTTCTCTCAAACCTAATCCAATCCTTTTTTCTTACCCTCTTATTTGGATTTTCTACCGATATTCCCATCTCCCTAAGCATTCTATTTACAAGCATGTTGTCTATTGGCGTGCCCCTCTTTTTACGAATGTATTTGGCAATTGCTGGTGCGCCTGACCTTGTCACTTCCCATACATTTTGTATTTCCCTTCTAAGATTGGCAGGATAAACTCCATATGGATATCTGCCAGATCTATTTATCTTTGGCATGTCGTTTGTACGCTCGTATTCCTTTACTATCTGCTGCACTCGGCGCTGACTTACGCCAAATTGTTTTGCAACTAGCTTTGTGGGTAGTTTGTAATCCACTACCCGCATCACTATCGTTTTTGCCTTCTCATCGTCTAGCTTCATGTTTATATTAGAAAAATCATGATTTAAAGCTAGGCGAAATTTTTAGCAGATTACACATTCGATTAAATTATACGAAAATCTTTTATAACTATTTTTGTAAACTTATTCGTGCTTTAATGTCCCGCTTTGTATCTCAGAATATTACAAATATTAAACCTGTAATTGAGTCAATATCCGAACTGACAGGTGAATGTTTGTTTACAATAAACAAGAAAGGGATTTTCATTGAAGGGACAGATCCTTCCCTCATCTCAAAAGTTGAATTTTTTATACCTTCCAATACTTTCGATAAATTTGAAATGGATGTGGAAGAATCAGTAGGGATTAATATAGATTCTTTTGCTAGGATATGTAGAAGGGCGCATACTGGAGAATCAATGATAATTGATATTAATTCAAAAGCAGGCAAGATTGAACTAACGATGAAAAGCGATTTTAAAAGAAAATTTGAATTTACTTTACTTTCCACTACAAATTTTAATATCCCTCTTTTAAATCCAAAATATTCTACTTTCATTGAAATAGATAGCAAAGTCTTTAGGGATATAATAAAAGACATGGCTGTTATAGGTGGGACAATTCTTTTTTCAGTCCATAAAAATAATATTTCTATCTTATCTGAAGATTACACTTCAAAAGCGCTGGCAGAAATATCTTCAGAATCAAAATCCATAAAAAAATTTGAAGCCAAATCTATCCAACGTTCGAAGTATAATCTTAACTATATTTTGAGCTTCTTAAATGCATTTTCAATTTCAGATTCTCTTAAAATATCTGTCGGGGGAACTAAACTCCCACTGAAACTCGAATATCCACTAATTGATGAAGGTCGGTTTACCCTATACCTTGCTCCAATGGAGATATGATGAAACTTTTATTTTTCTTGTCGGGGGGAAGTACTCTATTCTCTAAAGAAGAAGTTATTTCTCTGCTAAATTCTTATGAGATAAAATATGAAATAGCATATAGTGAGGGGCAATTGTTAATTTTGGACGCTAATATATCCAATACGGATTTTCTTTTCAGACTAGGATTGACCCATTTTGTATTAGATATCCTCTCTGATTTTGTAATTGATGAAAAAATTGATAGAATTCTATCAGATATTCAATGGAATTCTCAACTCAACTTTGACAGACCTTTTAAAGTAAGAGTTAAAAATATAGAGAAGAAGAAATATGGTAATTTAGAGCTTCTTATTGCAAGGTCCATATCAAAATTCTTTGAAGATAAAATCAAAGCAGATTTAACAAATCCAGTGGACGAAATAGTTGGTTTAGTTTCTAATAATAAACTGTACATAGGCAAAAAAATCTTTGAGAGAAACAAAAAAGATTTTAATATAAGAAAGCCACAGTTGAGACCATTCTTTTCACCCACTTCAATAGACCCCCGTATTGCAAGAGCAATGATTAACATTTCAGGGGCTCAAAGAGAAATATTAGATCCATTCACGGGAACTGGCGGAATCCTAATCGAAGCTGGACTCATAGGTCTTGATACGTATGGTCTTGATATTGAGGAAAAAAGTGCATTAGGAACAAAAATGAATCTTTTGAATTATGGAATAAAAAACTTTGACATTAGAGTGGGAGACGCAAGGAAAATATTTGAAACATTTGGGAGAGGTTTTGAGACCATAGTTACAGATGCACCATATGGGCGTTCAACTAAAATAGATAAAGATAAGGAGAAGATGTACAGAGATTGTTTCTTTTCAATACTTGAATCATTCCAAAAACGATGTGTAATTGGGCTCGATAAGGAATATCCTTTCGATGAAATAGGATTTCACATCGAAAACATCTATAGCTTTAGGGTGCACAAAAGTCTTACTCGATATCTCCATGTCTTAACACGATAATTAACTAATTGTAACTGATTAAAGCCAATAATTTTTATAATTATAATATTAAGAATAATATAATATTATTGTTATTCAATAATTAAATAAATCCTTTTCAAAATCGTGTATTTTGAAATCTAAATAATGAAAATCCAATTAAAATAAAGGATATAAAAATAGATAATTTATTCTTTCTCAGATTCTTTAGCGGAGATCATTCTTTCTTTTATATCCTCAGGTTCGCCTATGAATACCACTTTTCCATCTTTCATGAATCCGGCTCTATCACAAACATCAACTATAAAATCTGAGTCATGAGTTACTATTAAAAATGTTTCACCCAATACTTCTCTTGCTTTTCTTATGGACTTTGCTACAATTTTCCTTGTAAAAGGGTCCATTGTGCCGGTAGGTTCATCGAGGATTACTATTCTTGGTTCTTTGATTAATACTTGGGCCAATGCAACTCTGTGCTTTTCTCCGACTGACAATGCATCAGGCATTTTATTTAATATTTCTTCCAATTCCTTTGGATCTTCAAAGCCAACTCCTTCAAGAACTGAAATAACCTTCATTTTTCCTAATTCTTTTGGCAGTTTAATTCCTATTGAGTCAGTAAGATTCTGAAGTACATTTTTATCAGGATAAAGAGCATATTCCTGATGAAGAATCCCCATGTAAAGCATTGCTTTTCCTTTTCCCAAGAATCCAGGCTCTTTCATATCTACCCATTCATCACCAATTCTGATGTTTAGTTCACCTTCAGTAAAAGGGGTTATACCAGCAATCATTCTTGAAACAGTAGTCTTACCTGTTCCACTCTTTCCCACTAGGCCAAAAATCTCTTTTTCGTTAATTGAAAAAGTAACCCCATCAACAGCCTTTACAACTCCACGGGATATTGAGTAATAGTATTTTTTTACATCCCACAGTTCGATTATACTGCTACCAATTCCTGGGAACCTTACTTTTTCTTCGGGCAATAGTTTTGCCATGAATGCATTAACAACATCTTTGGAATCGCCCTCTTGGATTATTTTTCCGTTTTCAAGCCATACAGCTTTTTGTGCCAATAATTCAATTGCCTCAGGCCAATGGGATGTGACAATTAAAGACATACCTTGTTTAACTGCATCTAGTAATGCATTATGAACTGTGCTCGCAGTTAAAGGATCCAAAGTTCCAGTTGGTTCATCCGCTAGAAATAACATTGGATTAATGGCAAGTTGTCTGGCAAGAACAATCCTCTGCTTTTCTCCACCAGATAAGTCTCTTGCGATATGTGTCATTCTCTGGACCATATTTACTTTTTGTAACAGTTCTATTATTTTAGGTATTACCATATTTCTTGGTGTTTCAGTATCTCTGAAAGCATCCTGCATATTCTCCATTACTGTCTTTTCACCGTAAAGAGAAAAGGTACGCTGCAACATAATTGCAGTTCTTTTTCTTATTGGATTAAAAAAAGGTTTATCTTCCCAGAAATCTACTTTCTTTAAAATCATTTTTTCATTACATTTGGTACACAAAGTGTCTTTTTTACTTGGGGAATCAATTTTCATACACTTAGGACAATAAGAAACATTGTAGAATACTTTACCTTCTGTGGGTTTATATCCTCTGGTACCTCGCAATATGTTGATGAGAACAGATTTACCGCTACCACTTTTTCCCAATAATCCTAGAGATTCTCCTTCTTTTACTTTGAAGGATACGTTATCAAGGATCTTCTTACCATCATATGTAATTGATAAATTTTCAACTTCTAATAGATATTCGCTCAAGTTAATCCCCATTTATTGTTTATGTTGATGTTAAATCATCTAACTATATTTAAGTTTTTGGATTCGAATATAAATTCATAAATATTTCCTTGATTATCAACTTATAAATAAGTATATTTATTTTCAAGTTTTGAAAATACTACTTTTGCTTCCTTAAAAGACATTAATGCACAAAATAGAAAAATATTAATGAGACGGTATCAAAAAACAATATAAATTATAGAAACTATCAAGATTATTACCATTTTTATTTTTAATTGAATAAATATTAATATCGAATCAATTAGATTCGTTACTTTACTAAATAGAAACACTTAAATATTATTTGTATGAGGTATCTCTGAAGTCCGTTTAATGGACTTTAAGAATCTTGGACATGATATCCTGTTTTTGGATATCAAAAAAGGAGGAATACTATATGCCAAAATATAGCGACAAAATAGATTTGTATTCTGACAGGGGTAAACTCGTTGAGAGTGGAGTCCCATTGGAAGCTCTTAGTCCTCTAAAAAATGAGGCCATACAGGGCATAGTTTCCAAAATTGTCAGGACAATTGCTGTCGATCTTAAAGGCACCCAGTCAGCACTCGCCACAGGAGCACTTGGTGGTAAAGGCCAAGTCATAATGGGAAGAGAAATGAAGCTTGATGTTGTCGGGAAAGCCCCAGAGATCCAAAAAAGAGTAGAAGAAATTCTTAAAGTTGATGCAAAAGACGATACTTTAGTAACGCTTTTAGGAAACAATGAAAGAATGTTGGTACAAGTACCAACAAAGAGAATGTTTTGTGAATACACAGTTGGTATGACTGCAACAGCATCAGCCGTAACACAAGCAATTATTGATGTGTTCGATGTTAGCATATTTGATGCAAACATTATAAAGGCTGCAATATGGGGATCCTACCCACAAACTCTTGACCTCAAAGGGGCAAAAATTCAAGCTATGCTTGAAGTTCCTCAGAAGAACGAAGGTCTTGGATACTCTCTAAGAAACATTATGGTTAATCACATCGTTGCCACAACAAAGAAAAATGCAATGAACTCAGCTGCACTATCTTCAATTCTTGAGCAGACTGCAATGTTTGAAATGGGTGATGCAGTAGGCCCATTCGAGAGACTACATCTTTTAGGGCTTGCATACCAAGGAATGAACGCAAACAATATTACATATGAACTAGTTAAAGAAAATGGAAAGAAAGGAACAATAGGATCAGTTGTTGAGTCCTTAGTTGGAAAAGCAATTGAAGATAAAGTTATAACAGTAGAAAAAACATTGCCCTCTGGTTACAAGGTATACAAGGCTAAAGATATACCATTATGGAATGCATACGCCGCATCAGGCATGCTTGCATCAGTTATGGTAAACTGTGGTGCAATGAGAGCAGGACAGGGAATACCTTCAACAGTTTTATACTTCAATGACCTAGTTGAGCACGAAACAGGTCTACCCGGTGTAGACTTCGGAAGAGCTCAAGGTACAACTGTAGGTATGTCCTTCTTCTCACACTCTATTTATGGTGGAGGAGGGCCTGGTATATTCAATGGAAACCACATCGTTACAAGACACTCAAAAGGTTTCGTAATTCCATGTATCGCTGCCGCAATGGCATTAGATGCAGGAACACAGATGTTTTCACCAGAAGCAACATCCGGATTAATCAAAGAAGTATTCTCCACAGTACCTGAGTTTGCAGAACCAATGAAATATGTAAACGAAGCTGCTGTCAAGATTAAAGGAGGTATCTAGGAGGAGTAATATTGAAAATTAGGCCCGAGATACAGATATTCCCATTTAAATTGATTTCAAAAGAAACTGCCGATAAGATCACCGATGAACTCACTAGGTTTGACTTTGTCACAAATGTTTCAGTTCATGGACCTTCCATAAATTCAAATGAAAATGAGAATTATATGGTTGGATGGATATGGATTGAAGTAGAGGACAACAATGAAGATGTCCAGAAAATTATAAAAGATGTTTGTGATGAATTTCTGCCTTTTGGATACAACATTGAAATAGGCAGATATACAAAATATAAAAAAGGAGTATCTGACTATATAAAGGGTCTAAATTAGGAGGAATAATTATGGGATATAAAGCACAATTTCACCCTGGAACATCAGATCCATCAAAAAACAGAAAAAAATATATGGATCCTGAATACAAACTCCAAAAGATAAGATCAGTATCCGATGAGGATGTTGTTAGAGTTCTTGGCCACAGACAGCCTGGAGAGGACTACAAGAGCGTTCACCCACCATTAGAGGAAATGGGAGAACCAGAATGCCCTATAAGAGAACTCGTAGAACCAACACCCGGTGCAAAAGCAGGAGACAGAATTAGATATGTTCAGTTTACTGACTCCGTTTACTTTGCCCCAATATCTCCTTACCAGAGATCTTGGATGTACTCATACAGGTACAGAGGTATGGACAGTGGAACACTTTCTGGAAGACACGTAGTAGAAGCAAGAGAAAGAGACGTTGAAGCAATTGCTAAAGAGCTTATTGAATCTGAAACATTTGATGCCGCTAGAACAGGAATTAGAGGAAGAACAGTCCACGGACATGCTCTAAGACTTGATGAAAATGGAATCATGTTTGATGCTATGCAGAGATATGTTTTTGACAAGAGTGCAGGAGAAGTAAAGTACGTAAAGGACATGGTTGGAGAACAAATACCAGCCCCTATATCTGTTGGTAAGCCACTATCTGAAGATGAACTTAAGAAAAGAACAACAATCTACAGAGCAGATGGTGTTACAATAAAGCAAGATGAAGAAGTTCTTCAGATGGTACAGAATGTTCACTGGGAGAGATCCTTCGGTGGATTCGAGCCATTTAAGGAGGCCAAGTTTTAAGGAGGGGATATGAATGGTATATAAAGATGAAAAACATAACTTTATGCAAGCAATGAAAAAGAAATTCGAGGAAGCTCCTGACAAGAAAAATACAAAATACTATGTATATGGTGGATACAAGCAGAACAAGAGAAAAGTCGAGTTCTTTGACTCAGGTCAGCAAATTGCTAAAGAAAGAGGAATACCTGGATACAACCCATCAGTAGGTATGCCACAAGGTCAGAGAGTATTAATGCCTTACCAGCTTTCACACACAGACACTATAGCTAACATGGATGACCTTCACTTCGTAAACAATGCCGCTATGCAACAGGCATGGGACGATATGAGGAGAACAATCTTGGTAGGTCTTGACTCACCACACAACATTCTCGAAAAGAGGCTTGGAAAAGAGGTTACTCCAGAAACAATTAACCACTATCTTGAAGTAGTAAACCACGCTATGCCTGGTGCAGCCGTCATTCAGGAACACATGGTTGAAACTGACCCAAGATTAGTAAAGGACTCTTACGTTAAAGTATACTCTGGAAATGATGAGTTAATCGATGAAATTGACTCAAGATTTGTCATAGACATTAACAAAGAATTCCCTGAAGCCCAAGCAGACCAGCTTAAGAAGTCTATTGGAAAATCAATCTGGCAGGTAGTTAGAATTCCAACAGTTGTTGGAAGAGTCTGTGATGGAGGAACAGTTTCCAGATGGAGCGCAATGCAGATCGGTATGGCCTTCATTGGTGCATACAACTTATGTGCCGGAGAAGCCGCAACTGGAGATTTCGCATACGCTGCAAAGCACGGTTCAGTCATACAGATGTCTGACATGATGCCAGCTAGAAGAGCAAGAGGTCCAAACGAGCCCGGTGGGCTTATGTATGGAATAGTATCAGACTGTGCACAGTCCATGGCAAAATACCCAGATGACCCAGCAAGACATGCTCTTGAAGCAATCGCACTTGCAGCTTTAATTTACGACCAGATATACCTTGGATCATACATGTCCGGTGGTGTCGGATTCACACAGTATGCAACAGCAGCATACACCGATAACATCCTTGAAGACTTTGTGTACTGGGGAATGGAACACGTAAAGGACAAGTACGGAGACCTTGCAAAACAGAAACCAAGTGTAAATCTCATAAACGATATCGGAACAGATGTTGCTATGTACTGTCTAGAGCAGTATGAACTTTACCCAGCAGTTATGGAAACACACTTTGGTGGCTCTCAGAGGGCTACATGTATCTCTGCAGCAGCCGGGTGCAGTGTATCCATGGCAACAGGTAATGCTCAAGCTGGTCTTTCAGCATGGTACCTTGCATGTAACATACACAAGGAACAGATGGGAAGATTCGGATTCTACGGATACGACCTTCAGGATCAGATTGGTGCTTCAAACACCTTCTCATACAGATCTGACGAAGGTTTAGCAGCTGAGCTTAGGGGAGGTAACTACCCAAGCTACGCAATGAACGTAGGTCACCAGAGTGCATACACCGGTATTGTTGCAGCAGCACACTCCGCAAGAGGAGATGCCTGGGCACTTTCACCACACATAAAGGTCGCATTCGCTGACAGGTCACTGCCTTTTGACTTCGCAAACATTACAAAGGAGTTCGGAAAGGGTGCCATGAGGGAATTCGTCCCCGCTGGAGAAAGAGACCTTATTATACCATAAATTAAAAATTTATTTTTTCTTTTCTTATTTTTTAATTTAATTTCCATGAGCATTGGCATCACATACAATTTTTTCTGTCTATTCTTAAGATATCTTTTGACAATAGATGAGATTTTCTTCTTGAAGAAAGAGTTATAAGAACTTAAAATGAAGATTGTTGAAATTTACAAAGAGGCCGTAGAGGAGAACCAATGAAAAATGAAAAAGAAAATAAAAAAGAGCTGCATGTATTTTCATTAGCTTCTTTCTTAAACGATTTGGGCTCTGATATGATTTATCCAATATGGCCTTTGTTTGTAACTGTTTTCTTAGGCGCAGATGTAATTGTCTTAGGACTTATAGATGGTATAGGTGATGCTTTAGTTTCAATTTCTAGCGCATTTTCAGGATACCTATCTGACAAATTCAGGAAAAGAAAAATATTTATCTGGACTGGCTATTTCTCATCAGGAGTGGCTAGATTAGGATACGCCATTTCGCCAATTTGGTTTTATCTCATTCCTTTTAAAGCGTTAGATAGAGCTGGTAAAATCAGAGGTGCACCACGAGACGCAATGATCGCAGAGCTGTCCTCAAAAGAGAATAGAGGAGCAAACTTTGGATTTCTCAGAGCAATGGACAACTTAGGCGCAATTGCCGGAATTACTTTATCCATATTATTCTTTAAATATCTTGGATTTAGAAATCTTATTCTATTGGCATCTATACCTTCATTTTTCTCAGTTCTGATAATATATATTTTCATAAAAGAGAAAAAATTTGACATTCAGAAAAGAAACTTTTCATTAAATTTATTTGACAATAACTTTCGATTGTTCGTATTTGTAAATGGATTATTTGCATTAGGAGCTTTTAGCTACTCATTCTTTTTACTATATGTCAAAGATATTGGATTTTCAATATACACAGTTCCAATATTCTATTTGATTTTTACAATATCAAGTACAATTTTTTCTTATCCCTTTGGAAAAATGGCAGATAAGATTGGAAGAAAAACGATATTAAGAATTTCATATTTGTCTTTTGCTTTTGTTTGTGGCAGTCTTATTTTTACAAGAACTTTTATGGGAGTAATAGTTATTTTTTGCATTTACGGCCTTTACAAAGCAGCCATTGAAGTATCTCAAAAAACATTAGCTTCAGAAATTTGTCCTAGTGATTATAGGGCAACTTCTTTAGGATCTTTTCAATTTATTACTGGCCTAATGGCTTTTCCCGCTTCTTTTATTGCAGGCATATTATGGAAGACATTAGGTATGAACTATCCTCTTTATTTTTCGCTATCTTTATCTTTGATTTCTTTCTTTTTAATTAATCTTGTAAAAGAACAAAAGAAATGCTAATTAGATAATTTTATAAACCACATTTATTCCTTCATTTTGGTGAATAGATAATGGAATTTTGTCCCAAATGCGGTACTCTTTTGCGTGTTAAAGAAGGCAAGTACACTTGTAAATGTGGCCATCAGCAAGAAATAGATGAAAATAATAGATTTGAACATTCTGAAAATAAATTGTCTGAAGATGAAGTTGTTATAATTGAAGAAGGTAACTTAGCAATGCCCAAGATTAAAGAAGAATGTAAGAAATGCCATAACAGAGAAGCTTACTGGTGGATGCTCCAGACAAGAAGTGGAGATGAACCAGCAACAAAATTTTATAGGTGCACAAAGTGCAATTATACTTGGAGAGAATACGATTAAAAAAAATATAGAGGATCTAAGTAATGAGCCTCTATGATTATCCTTTTTATAGAATATTGTTTATTCTTTCTTGGCCTTTTCTTTCTTAGGAGCACTCTTTTTTGCCGCTGGCTTCTTTGTTTCTAATTCTTTAGCTTCAGTCTTTACTTCTGTGGTCTTTTTCTTAGGAGCACTCTTTTTTGCCGCTGGCTTCTTTGTTTCTAATTCTTTAGCTTCAGTCTTTACTTCTGTGGTCTTTTTCTTTGTAGATTCTTTTTTTGATTTTTCAGTTTTTACTTCTTTTGCTTTGGATTCTTCTTTTTTGCTGGAAACTTTTTTTAGAGATAGTTTCTTTTTTACTTTTTCAGGTTTTACATTTTCTTTAACTTCTTTAGCCTGCTTTTGGGCATCGACTTTCCTCTGTTTCTTAGTTTCTATATTTTTATTCACTAAGTCTTTTAAGAGATTTACATTACCCTCGCGAACAGTGCCTCTTCTAAAGTCTAAAATTATGCCAAGAGAATTTGCACGATTAACTGAAACATTGGCTTCTCTTAACTCTCCTAAAGAGAATCCTCTGCTGTTTTTTTCTTTTGTAATATTCTTACTATGAGTCATTACCTTTGGATTCATAAAATCACCTTTACAAAATTATTTATAAATATCTTAAAAGAGTTTCTGTGATACGAAGATTGTGTTATCTGGTAATTATTTCGCTTCATAGTTTTCTACCTCCTTTTCTAAAAGTTCCATGAAGTTTCCAAGTAACACTGGCTCGAGCTTTCGCCAGAAAGCTTGCTCTGGTGTTTTGAGATTGTCCCAGTCGAGGCTCAT